>CAYSAR010000036.1:0-4175 GCA_964428985.1 uncultured Gemmatimonadaceae bacterium
TCGACCTGATTCCTGGGCGCGAGAATGAGCTCTGGCTCCGCGCGGACCGACCTGGGACGTACCGCGGGCAATGCGCCGAGTTCTGCGGGCTGCAGCACGCGAAGATGGCGATGGTGGTCGTGGTGCACGAGCCGGCCGCGTTCGAGGCGTGGCTGGAGGCGGAACTCGCGCCGGCGGCGCCGCCGTCCGACTCGGTCGCGGCGGCGGGCGCGCGGGTCTTCGTGCGCGAGGCGTGCGCGAGCTGCCACGCGATCCGCGGCACCGAGGCGCGCGCGCAGGTCGCCCCCGACCTCACGCACCTCGGGCGCCGACGCGCGCTCGCCGCGGGGGAGCTGCCTAACACCGCCGGGCACCTCGCGGCTTGGCTCGTGGATCCGCGGGCGCTCAAGCCGGGCACGCACATGCCACGGGTCGGGCTCACGGGCGACGACCTCGCGGCGCTCGTCACCTACCTCGAGGGCCTGCGATGAACCCTGCGCCACCGAGCTACGACGTCGCCGAGCTCGATGCGACCTGGCGCCCGCCGCCGGGCATCCGCGGCTGGCTCAGCACGGTGAACCATCGCGCGATCGGCAAGCGCTTCATCGTGACCTCGCTCGTGTTCATGCTGCTCGGCGGCCTGCTCGCGCTCGCGATGCGCCTGCAGCTGCTGCGACCGGGCGACGGCTTCATGTCGGCGGACCTGTACAACCAGGTCTTCACGATGCACGGCATCACGATGATGTTCCTGTTCGCGGTGCCGGTGCTCGAGGGCTGCGCGATCTACCTGCTGCCGTTGATCATCGGCACGCGCGACATGGCGTTCCCGCGCATGAACGCGTTCGGGTACTACGTCTACCTCGTGGGCGGCGCGTCGATCTACGTCGCGTTCGCGCTCGGCATCGCGCCCGACGCGGGGTGGTTCAACTACCCGACCCTCGCCGGGCTCGAGTACTCGCCCGGCCCGCGCATCGACGTCTACACGACGCTCATCACCTTCGTCGAAGTGTCGGCGCTCGTCGCGGCCGTCGAGCTCATCGTGACCGTGCTCAAGCAGCGCGCGCCAGGCATGTCGCTGCACCGCATGCCGCTGCTCGCCTGGGCGATCCTCGTCACCGCGACGATGATCGCGTTCGCGATGCCTGGCGTGATCGTCGCGAGCGTCATGCTGGCGCTCGACCGCATGGCCGGCACGCTGTTCTTCGTGCCGCAGGGCGGCGGCGACCCGCTGCTCTGGCAGCACCTCTTCTGGTGGTTCGGGCATCCCGAGGTCTACATCATCCTCGTGCCGGCGCTCGGGTTCGTCTCGTCGATCGTCGTCGCGCACGCGCGCCGGCCCGTGTTCGGGTACACGCCGCTCGCGCTCTCGCTCGTCGCCACCGGGTTCATCAGCTTCGGGCTCTGGGTGCACCACATGTTCACGACGGGCGTGCCCGAGCGCGGCAGCTCGTTCTTCACCGCGGCGAGCATGATGATCGCGATCCCGGCGGGCGTGCAGATCTTCTGCTGGATCGCGACGCTCTGGGCGGGCCGCCCCGTCTGGCGCACGCCGCTGCTCTACGTCGCCGGCTTCATCCTCACGTTCGTCATCGGCGGCATCAGCGGCGTGATGGTCGCGTCGGTGCCGTTCGACGCACAGGTGCATGACACCTACTTCATCGTCGCGCACTTCCACTACGTCCTGATCGGCGGGATGGTCTTCCCGTTGCTGGGCGCCATCCACCATTGGTTCCCCAAGGTCACGGGGCGCCTGATGTCGGAGACGCTCGGTCGGTGGAGCTTCTGGCTGCTGTTCATCGGGTTCAACGTCACGTTCTTCCCGATGCACCAGCTCGGCTTCGACGGCATGCCGCGACGCGTGTACGCCTACCCCGCCGGTATGGGCTGGGACGTGGCGAACCTCGTGGCGACGGTCGGGTCCTGGATCGTCGCAGCGTCGTTCGTCGTGCTGCTCGTGAACGTCGTGCGGAGCCTGCTGCGCGGCGCGTCTGCCGGCGACAATCCCTGGGACGCCGACTCGCTCGAGTGGCTCGCCGCCTCGCCGCCGCCGCAGTACAACTTCGACGAGCTCCCCGTCGTGCATTCGCGGTGGCCGCTCTGGGAGCTGCGCGCTCCGGGCACGATCGAAGCGGTGAAGGGCGTGCGCAGCGACCGGCGCGAGGTCGTCGTCACATCCGCGCTCGACGCCGAACCGCAGGTGCGCGTGGCGCTCGCGCGGCCGAGCCTCGCGCCGCTCGGGCTCGCGCTCGCGACCTCGCTCGCGTTCATCGGCGCGATGTGGAGCCTGTGGATGGTGCCGGTGGGCGCCGCGCTCTCGTTCGCGGTCATGGCGTGGTGGCACTGGCCGCGCGCGGACGAGCGGCTTCCCGAGTGGCGCGGGGGCGTGCGGCCATGAGGTACGAGCCGACGATCGACGTGCGACGGCTGCCCGAGTACGCGCAGGGCACCGAGGGCACGCTCTGGTGGGGCATGATGGGCATGATCGCCGTCGAAACGGCGGTCTTCGGCGCGCTCGTCGCGAGCTACTTCTACCTCAAGTCGCAGGCCGCCACCTGGCCGCTCGGCGGCTTCGACGCCCCGGCGATCCTCCTGCCGACGATCAACACCGTGCTGCTCGTCGCGAGCAGCTTCGTCATGCACTGGGCGGACAAGGGGCTCGAGGTGGACGACCAGCGACGGCTGCGCCTCGGCATGCTCGGCGCGACCGCGCTCGCGGCCACCTTCCTCGTGCTCAAGGTCGTGGAGTACGCCGACGCCCCGTATCGCTGGGACACCAACGCGTACGGCTCCATCGTCTGGACCATCATCGGGTTCCACTCGGCGCACTTGTTCGTGTTGATCATTAAGTCGAGCATCGTGGCGACGCTGGCCATCCGCGGGTTCTTCACGCCGCGGCGGCGCCTCGGCGTCATCATGAACGGGCTCTACTGGCACTTCGTCGTCGCGATCTGGGTGCCGCTCTACCTGGTCCTGTATTGGTCCCCGAGACTGTCATGACGGCGCACGGCATCCCCGAGGAGGCGCGCGTCCCGACGGACCACGAGGAGGCGACGGCGCCGGTGCGCCCTGAAGGCGAGGCCGGCTTCCTCGTCGCCGGGATGCTCGCCGCGCCACTCGCTTGGCTGCTCCATCTCGCAGTGAGCTACGCGCTCGTCGGCACGACCTGTGAGACCGGGCGCAGCTGGCCGCACCACGTGTCGGCGGCGCTCGCGCTCGCGATCGCGCTGCCGGGCGGCTGGGCCGCGTGGAAGGAATGGCGCAGCACCCCCAAGGACGAGGAACATGCCCCGCGTCGTCGACACCGCACGCACTTCCTTGCCATCTCGGGCATCGCGAACTCGCTCTTCTTCGGCGCGATCATCCTCCTTTCTTGGGCGGCGGCCCTCGCAATTCCCGCGTGTGACGGGCCGCCCTGAGACTCAGGGACGCCACTCGGCCTCGGCGCGCACGAAGCGGGACATCCCCGTCCAGATGCCTTCGCTGCGCTGCGTGATATAGGTGCGATCGAAGAGATTTCGCACCGACAGCCGGAACCTGACGGGAAGCGCGCGCAACGACCACGCCGCGAACGCGTGCGCGACGCCGTATGCCGGCAGGATCCCCTCCTGCCCGTCCTCGCTCGGTTCAAGCGTGTTCTCCGGGTCCGCGAACTGCGCCCCGGTGTGCTCCCACGACATCCCGACCGACAGGCCCAGCGCGTGACGCCACTCCGCGCTGGCCGACCAGAGGTGGCGCGGCGCGTACGGCACCCGGTTCCCCACGATCTCGGCGCGACGATCGCCGTCTCGGAACTCCGCCAGGGGGAGATAGGTGTAGGCCCCCATGAGCAGCACGTCGCCGCGCGGCCCGCCCGGCCACGACACGTGCGTGGCGGCCTCGACACCGGCGTGTCGTGCCCGGCCGCCGTTGATGAACCTCTGGCCCGCGCTCGCCGGCGCCTCGATCACCTCGTTCACAAGCTCCAAGGCGAACGCCGTGACCTCGGCGGAGAGCCCGGCGCGCGGACCGACGCGCACGCCAAGCTCATACGTCCAAGCCGTCTCGGGGTCCACGAGCACGACTGGCTGACCCGGCTCGGGCTGGTAGATGTCGGCTGGTCGGGGCGGCGCGAATCCACGATGCGCTCCTGCGAAGAGCGGGAGGGCATCGCGCGGCATGAAAGTCGAAGCCGTGATTGAAAGTCTGAAACCGGCTGC
>CAYSAR010000036.1:4185-14159 GCA_964428985.1 uncultured Gemmatimonadaceae bacterium
GCGGCATGAAGGTCGCGCCGAGCCCCGGCAGGAGCTGCGTGTAGCTCTGGTCGAGGCGCGCTTCCTCGCCCGGGAAGCGATTCCGCACCTGCTGCACCACGCGCTCCACCCTGAGGGCGGGTGACACAGCGAGCGAGCCGCGATGCAGGCGCGCCTGGAGGAAGCCTGCGGCCGCCTGCGTGCGGATCTCGTTGTCACGCACGAGGATCGCCTCGTCCTCACGCGCGTGCGGCGTGGCGCCGGCCATCTGCCGCCGACGCGCACCTTCGCTGAGGACGCGCACCCCCGCCTCGAACGTCGCGCCGCGACGGTCACCGCCGAGCGAGACCGACACGCGCGGTTCGACGCCGAGCACGCGGTACTCGCGCGGACGACCCTGGTTGCCGCACTCGACGTACATCGTCGCTCCAGACGGACAGCGGAAATCCTCGGAGTAGCCGTCCGCCCCGAGCCGCTCGCCCGATTCGCCCGACTGGCGCCATGACGCGCGACGCGTGTGCGTCACGAACGCGTGGGTCGAGACACGCGCCGCACCGGCGCGGAGCTCGTGCACCACCTGCAGCGCGTGCCGGCGCACGTCGAACCGTCCGGCCGCCGCAAAGGGCAGCGAGGTCGGATCGGCGTCGAACTCCGCCTGCGTGAGGCCGGTCTCCGCGATGCGCGACGCCTCGGTCCAATGGCTTACCTTGAGCAGTACCGACTGCCTGGCGCCGAGGGGCATCACGCCCTTGATGATGGCATTGCGCGCTAGGTGGCCTTGCTCACGCCGTACGCCGGGGCCCTCGCGATGCGTGGCGTCGAGCGAGATCCCCGCACCGGATGTCATCGTCGCGCCGAGCGAGGCGTGTGCATTGCGCAGCCCCGCCTGGCCGCCGCCGGCGATGAGGACGACGCGGCTGCCGGTCGGCGGAGGACCGCGTGTGATGAGATCGACGACACCGCCAAGCGTCTGTGGACCGTTCACGATCTGTGAAGCGCCCTTGACGACCTCGATGCGCTCGAGCGCTTCGTACGGAGGCGCATAGTGCATGGACGGATCGCCATACGGCGCCAGCAAGATCGGGACTCCGTCCTCGAGCAGAAGCGTGCGCGCCGACCGCCGTGGTGGGAGCCCGCGGAACGAGATGTTGAGGTTGAGGCCGTACGGATCCTCGTCGGCGGTCTGAAGACCGGGCACCGTCCGCAGCGCATCCATGAGGGAGAGCGAGGCGCGCTCATGGATGAGCGAGGATCCGATGACGGTAACGGCGCCGGGCACCTCTCCGATCGACGCGGGCGCGCGACCACTGACGCGCACTGTCGGCAGCGCAGCGACCGAATCGGCCGCCTGCGACGACGCCGGCGTAGGAACGAACATCGCGAGCATCGCGAGAAGCGAGATGGAGGAGCACCCGGCTCGAACGGCGGCCATGCACGCTCGACGAGCAAGCTTCATGCCCCCGGTCGCGGATCGCTTACGGCGCGGCCTCGTGATATGTCAGGCCTACCTCCCCCGCCCGCTCCAGCGCCCACCTGAGCCGCCACTCATCGCGGAACAACACGACGGGATTGTTCTTCGCATCGTAGAGCAGCTGCAGGTCCTGGCTCTCCCCGAGCCGCTGGATCGCCGCCTCGTTCCCCGTGACCCACCGCGGATACCGATACGGCAGCCGCTCGAGCGTGCAGGGCGCGCCGTACTCGTTCTCGAGCCGATGCACCATCACGTCGAACTGGAGCAGGCCGACCGCACCGACGATCGGCACGGGGCCCATCTGCGTCTCGGCGAAGAAGACCTGTGCCGCGCCCTCTTCCGTGAGCTCGCGCAGGCCCTTGTCGAGCGCCTTGCGCCGCAGCGGGTCCTTCGAGAGGATGCGCGCGAAGTGCTCGGGGGCGAAGCGCGGGATGCCGACGTACTCGAGCAACTTGCCCGCGCCATCGCGCGGCGCGTCGGCGCTCGCGAGCGTGTCGCCGATGCGCAGGCTCCCGCGATCGTGCACGCCGACCACATCGCCGGGCAGCGCCTCCTCGGCGAACGCGCGCTCGCGGCCCATGAACTGCTGCGGCGGCGCGAGCTTGAATGTCTTCGCGGTGCGCACGTGCGTGACCTCGAGACCCGCGACGTAGCGTCCGGAGCACACACGCAGGAACGCGACGCGATCGCGATGCCGCGGGTCCATGTTCGCCTGCACCTTGAACACGAAGCCGGTGAACGGCGCGATCGCCGGCGGGATCGCGCCGGCCGAGCTCTCGCGCGCGACCGGCGACGGCGCGAGCGGGAGGAAGTCCTCGAGGAAGGGCTCGACGCCGAAGTTCGTCAGCGCCGACGCGAAGTAGACCGGCGTCTGCTCACCGGCGATGATCGCGTCGGCGTCGAACTCGTGACCGGCGAGATCGAGCAGCTCGATGTCGTGCGCGAGCTTCGTGACCGCCTTCAGCGCTTCGTCGTGTCCGCCGAGCGCGTCGACGAGCGCGGGGTCGTCGGGCGAGGCCATCGCGAGCGTGTCGGTGACGACGCGCTGCGCGCCGTGGTGCTCGCCGCGCTCGAAGAGGTACGCCTTCTTCTTGCGCCGATCGTACACGCCCACGAAGACCTGCCCTTGCTCGGCCGTATCCATATGGATGGGCCAATGCGCCGCGACGGCGGTGATGCCGAGCTCGGCTTCGAGGTCGCTCACGAGCTTGAGCGGGTCCTCACCGACGCGGTCGCACTTGTTCACGACGGTGAAGATCGGCATGCGCCGGCGGCGACAGACATCGAAGAGCTGCCGCGTGCGCTCCTCGACGCCCTTACGGTTGTCGAGCAGCATGACCGCGCTGTCAGCGGCGACGAGCGTGCGGTAGGTGTCCTCGCCGAAGTCCTGGTGGCCCGGCGTGTCGAGCAGGTTCACCTGATAGCCGAGGTACTCGAACTGGAGCACCGACGACGTGACGGAGATGCCGCGCTCCTGCTCGAGCGCCATCCAGTCCGAGGTCGCATGACGCTGCGCCTTGCGCGCCTTCACCGCGCCCGCCTGATGGATCGCGCCGCCGTAGAGCAGGAGCTTCTCGGTGAGCGTCGTCTTGCCGGCGTCGGGGTGCGAGATGATCGCGAACGTTCGCCGGCGCGCGATCTGCGCGTCGAGGGACGGGTCGGTGGATGCGGTGGAGGCGGGGGCGGTCACCCGCGAAAGATAAGTGGGGGGCGCTATGGCTTCCTCACCAGCACGCGCTGAGCCGCGTTCGAACCACTACCTGCTCTCCAGTAGCCTCGTCCTCGACCACTCCCACGAGCCACGGACAGGTGATCACGGGTTGCGGACGGCGTGCAAGTGAGGCGCTGGTGATCCCCGTTCCGAGGAGTCGGCCACCCGACGAGAAGAAGTCGAACTCCGCGTGTAAGGCATCTGACCCGATCGCCCAGCGACGAATCACACGCGCTCCGGACCGTGAGATCAAGACATCCGCGATCGACGGGAAGAAATCCGGGAGCTGGTGAAGCCGAACCGAGTCAGGCAGGCCCTCTACGAGGCGCATTGGAACGGAGATGCTATCAAGGCGGCGACGCAAAGCTATCGTCGAGTCCGCGCGCAACTCGGTTGGGATGCGCATGCGCGGTTGCTCCCTCCGATACGTCCGGATCTGCCTTCCCTGCGGATCCCTCTCGATCGCCTCGTATGTGATCCCGTCCGTCGTCAGGAGATTCCCTTCTGGAGTCACCGTCCACGACGGCTTCGCTGAGAATGGAGGTGCTGAATAGCCGTAGAGCATTCGACCGCCATGCTCCGATGTGCGAACCCACACGGTGTACGGTCCGTCGTTCGGGAAGGCAGGTACCCGGATAGTGCCGTCAGCCAGCCCTGCACGCGTATAGATCTGATAGGAATTCCGCGGGTCGGAGCTCGCACGATGCGGATAGAAGTAGCGAGAGCCCGCCAGATCCAGAAAGCTGGGCTCGCGCGTATCCCAGTCAGGCATCGGAGGACCGCGGAACTGTCCGCTGACGCGATAGCCTTCGAAGGCTCCGACTCTCTCCCAGCTGAACAGTTGAACGCGGGTGAAATCGCGTACCCACAGCGTGCCATCAGGCGACACGGTCAGACCCACCGGCGTATCAAAATCACCTGGCCCCTCGCCCTTCCTGCCGAACCGCTGGACGAGGCCGCCCAAGGAATCGAAGACGAACACGGCATTCTGTACCGGATCCGCGACGAAGATCACGCCACGCTTGGGGTCGACGGCTACACTCGACACGCCCGAGTACAGCGGGGCGCCATCAACCGCTCCGATCGCCCGAACGTCCTGTGCACTCAGGAGAGATGACAGGAGGACGCAGAGTGAGGCGACTGAACGGGTGAGCCGCAGACCTGCGACGAAGCCCGGCCTCCGTGGTCGCATCTACGGCCTCCGTATGCGGAAGACTTTGACTTGCGGGATGTCGTCGACCCCAGGTACCACGAGCGCGATTCGCCCTGCCATGATGCTGGGATCGATACCGTGAGCCGACGGCAAACCGGTGACCGTCGCGCGCAACCGGCCATCCAAGCCGAACACCTCGAACGCCGGTCCCGACTCGGTGAGCGCCTCCACCCAGATCTGGCCCCCGTCATCCAGCACGATCCACGACACGATGGGCTTCGTCGTCGGCCGATCGAATCCCTCGGAGAGGCACTCGGCGCGCGCGCGCGCCTTCCAGTCGCGGTACTCCTGCATCGCGTCGTCCCACTCGCGGTCCGTCACGGGCGCCGGCGTCGCGGCGCGCTCGATCACGCGTAGCGTGTCTCCCGTATTCGCGATGACGGTGAGCCGGTAGGCGGTGCTCGTCGCCGAGACTTGCGTCATCGAATCGACAGGGATCGTGAAGAGCTGCGCGCCCCATGGTGCGCTGTAGGACGAGATGCCGCCCGGCACGCGACAGGTCACGCCGCGCCAGGGATGCTTCGCCGGCTCGTGCATGCGGGTGGTATCGACTGGCCCGGAGGCCGCGTACCGCACCCAGACGCGCTCGGCCCATGGGTCGAGCGTGTAATTCCAGAACTCGGTGTCGCCACGGCGATAGAGCCGCAGTTCTTGTGGCCCCGTGTAGTGGCGGACGACCCACTCCCGGATCCACCGACCTTCGGGGTCGAAGAGTGTGATGCGCGAGCTCGAGGGATCGAGCAGCGCGACCGAGTCGCCGAGCATCGCGACGGAATATGGTGTGCGGAACTCGCCTGGACCGGACCCTCGGCGCCCCCAGCGCGCGATGTAGCTGCCGAGCGAGTCGAAGACGAGCAGTTGATACAATGACTCGTCGACGATGAAGAGCCGCCCTCGGCGATCGAGCAGCACCGAGCGGATCGAACCGAGCGTCACGCCGCTCGACGAGTCATCGCTAACCGTCGCGACGAGTTCGGCGCGCCACTCCTCGGCGTCGCCGGCGTTGCGAATGATCGGATATGCACCGGAACTGTCGATCGCCACCTGCACGGTCGAGCGTGCGTCGCCGGCGCCGCACGCGACGCTCGTGAGGCTCGCGACGTACACGAGAGTCGCGATCAGCACAGAGCCCGCTCGGCGGCGCGTCCGCACGCGCACCTACCGCCGTATCCGATACACTTCCACCCGCTGCACATCGTCGGCATCCGCGACCACGACGGCGAAGCGCCCGTTCATCACACTGGGATCGTTCCCACCGCTCGTCGGCAATCCGGTCACCGTCGCGCGAAGGCGTCCGTCGGGACCGAACACGTCATACGACCGGCCATCGGCCGAGAGCACCTCGACCCAGAGTTGACCTTCGGAATCGAGGAACATCCACTGCACGATCGCCTTCGTCGCGGAACGAGCGAACGACGTGCGATCGCAGTGCTCGTCGCGCTCCTTCGTCTTGAAGTCCTCGAACGCTCGATTCCCCTCCTCCCACTCTGCGTCGGTGATCGGCGCGCCTTGGACCGGTCGCTCGATAACGAAGAGAGTGTCCTGCGCGCGGCCGACGACGGCGATGCGATACCCCGATGCCGCCGAGACATACTGGCGGCCCTCAGCGTCCGGGATCACCCACGGCGTGGGAGCGAACGGCGCGCGGAAGTAGTGCAGATACCCGGTGGGAAGCCGGCAGGTCGTCGACACGTCACTCGGGTAGTCGGCCTCGTGACTCGCGATGGTGTCGGTCGGCGCACCGCCCGAGAATCGCACGAACGTGCGTTCGCCGCTGCCATCGGTTCGCGCACGATGCCCGATCGCCCAGAAGCCCCGCGTCGTGCGGTAGAGCCGCACGACGTTATCGCCGCCGATCCGCGCGTACGGCCACTGCGCGAGCCATTCGCCGGTCTTGCTCACGAGCATGACGCGCGGGATCCCCGGATCGAGCAGCGCGAGTGAATCGCCGAGCCACGCGAGTGAGTACGGATCGGTGTACTCACCGGGCCCTTTGCCACGCCGACCGATGCGATGTGACAGCGCGCCAGTCGAATCGAAGACGCTGATCTGCCGATACGATGGATCGACGACGTACACGAAGCCATCGCGATCGAGCAACACCGATCGCACCGAGCCGAACGCCTCGCCGACGCCGGTGTCGGCCGTGATCGTCGCGACGAGCTCCGCTTGCCACTGTGCCGCACCACCGGCCGAGCGGATGACCGGATATGCGCCGCTGCTGTCGATCGTGATATCCGCGCCGGCAGACGCCGACGCATCAGTGCCGCAAGCTGCGGCAGCGATCGTGAGCGATGCGGCGAGCGAGAGGACGCCCAGGCGGAGCGATGTGCGCGGGATCGAGTTCATTGGCGTCAAGCATACGACGCGCCGACACTCGCCGCGACCGACCCTCGAGAGATGACCTAGCCTTCGAGCGCCCCCAGCACCCGCTCCCCTTCGCCGGCCGTGTTATGGAAATGCGGCGCGAGCCGGATCGCGCCCTCGCGCACCGAATGCGTCACGCCCGCCTCGCGCAGCCGCGCCGACGCGTCCTCCAGCCCCGGCATCGCGAACGCGACGATGCCAGCGCGCCGTGCATCCTCCCGCGGCGTGAAGAGCGTGACACCGTCGCGCGCACTCGCCCACTCGATGATCGGCACCGTGATCGCGCGGACGTGCTCCTCGATCGCCCGCGTGCTGAGCTCGAGGAACAACGACAGCGATGCGTTCATCCCGACGATGTCCTGATAAGGGATCGTCCCGACCTCGAACCGCCGCGCATCCTCGTGCCAGGTCGGGTCGTAGTCGAGGAACCTCCCGAAATCGCCCGAGCTCGCCTGCGCGAGCCATCCGGCGTTCGGCGGCGTGAGCTTGTTGACGAGCTCACGGCGCACGTACGCGAAGCCGCTCCCCCAAGGCGAGCAGAGCCATTTCTGCGCGCCGCTCGAGAGGATATCGATCGGCACCTTGCTCACATCAAGGTCGACGGCGCCGAGTCCTTGGATCGCGTCGACCGCGAAGTAGATGCCGCGCGCGCGGCACGCCGCGCCGATGCGCGCGACGTCGATGCGATGGCCGCTGAAGAACGACACCCAGCTGAGCGCGACGCACTTCACGCGCCGGTCACTCTCGATGCGCCGCAGCACGGCCTCCTCGTCGACGAGCGAGCCGGCGAGCGGGAGCAGCTCATACGTGAACTTGCGCGCCGCGGCGGCGGCCATCCACGGATACACGTTCGCCGGGAACTCGCCTTCGCTGCCGAGCACGATGTCGCCCGGCCCGAGCGGCAGCGCGTACGCCGCGATGTTGACGCCCCAACTCGTATTCGTCGTGAGCGCGATCTCACCGGCGCTCGCCCCGATCAGCTGCGCGACGAGTTCGCGTCCGCTGTCGAGCACGGGAAAGAAGTCCTCGGCGCGCAACCGATGCGGCTCGGCGCGCTTCAGTCCGTACGCATTGAGCGCGTCGCGCGTGCGCTGCGGCAGCGGACCGACCGCGGCGTGGTCGAAGTGGATCGCGAGGCCGTTCGCTTCCCACGGATACTCGGTGCGGCGGATCAGATCGACGTCGTACGTCATGACGAAAGGTGGCAGAGGGCAGGTGGCAGGTGGCAGGTGGCAGGCCGTGCTCAGGAAGGTGTAGTGACCTGCACTCTGCCACCTGCCTTCTGCCACCTGTAGTTCAGTCACGGTTCTCGAAGGTGAGCAGGAGTGTCCGCCGGCTGCCCCTTCCACCGTCGGTGCTGCCAGAAGTACTGCTCGGGGAAGCGTCGCACGTACTCCTCGAGCTTCTGCGTGTACGCGAGCACGAGCGCGTCGACGTCCTTCTCGCGGTCCCCGGTCTTCACGACCGGGACTTCCTCGAAATGGCACTGGTAGCGCCCATCCGGCTGGCGGATCGCGACGAGGAAGATGACCGGGAGATCGCTGCGCAGCGCGAAGACCGCCGCACCGCGCGGCGTGCGCGCGGGACGGCCGAAGAACGGCACGAACGTCGAGGCGAGTCCCTTCCCCGCCTGGTCGGAGAGGAATCCGACCGCGCGGCCGTCCTTGAACGCACGCGGGATGCGCCGCACGGCCTCGTCGTCGAAGACCACCTGCACGCCGAAGCGCTCGCGCGTGCGCCGGAAGAAGCCATCGCTCAGCGGGTTCGCCATGTGCATCGCGATCGCATCCACGGGGATCCCGCGCGCCGCCATGTAGGCCGCGCTGAGTTCCCAGTTGCCGAGGTGCCCGCTCACGAGCACGACGCCGCGTCCTTGCATGACCGCGCGCTGGAGCTGCTCGAAGCCCACCGGCTCGACGAACGCGCTCATCACGGCCTCGCGATCGCCGCGCGAGAGCACGATCGCCTCGATCGTGACGCGGCCGAGCCCGCGGTATGACGCGCGCGCGGTCGCCTTCACCTGCGCCTCGCTGAACTCGGGGAAGCACGCGCGGATCGTGCGCGCCACGCGGTCGGCGCGCAGGCGCAGCGGCCGCCAGCCGAGTCCGCCGATGAACGCCCCGACGGCCGAGGCGCGGCGCCAGCCGAGCGGCGCGAGCAGCGCGCCGATCGCGCGCAAGGCGCCATACTCGAGGCGGTGCGTGAACGTCGCGCGCCTCGGCCCCGCCTCAGCCACTGGCGGCGTCCTCCAGAGTCGCCGCGCGGCGCTCCTGCTGCATGCCGTGCAGTCGCGCATACGCGCCGCCCCTGGCGAGCAGCTCGGCGTGCGTGCCCCGCTCGACGATCCGCCCGCGATCGAGCACGAGGATCTGCGTCGCGTGCGCGATCGTCGACAGGCGGTGCGCGATCATGAACACGGTGCGACCCTCGAGCAGTCGGTCGATGGCCTCCTGCACGAGCCGCTCGCTCTCGGTGTCGAGCGCGCTCGTCGCCTCGTCGAGGATCAGGATCGGCGGGTCGGTGAGCAGTGCGCGCGCGATCGCGAGCCGCTGGCGCTGCCCCCCCGAGAGCCGCGTGCCGCGCTCGCCGAGCACGGTGTCGTAGCCGTCGGGCAACTCGGTGATAAAGTCGTGCGCGTTCGCCGCGCGCGCCGCCGCCTCGACCTGCGCCGCCGTGTACCGGTCGCCGGCGCCGTAGGCGATGTTCGCGCGCACGGTGTCGTTGAAGAGCACCGTATCCTGGCTCACGATGCCGGTCAGTGCGCGCAGCGAGGCGAGCTTGACCTCGCGCGCGTCGACGCCGTCCACGAGCACGCGCCCCGACGTCGGCTCGATGAAGCGCGGGATCAGGTCGACGAGCGTGCTCTTCCCGGCCCCGCTCGCGCCGACGAGCGCGATGACCTCGCCGCGTCGCGCGGTGAAATCGATGTCGCTGAGCACCGGCGCGTCACCATAGGAGAAGCCGACGCGCTCGAAGCGGAGCCCCTCGGCGAGCCCGGTGACCTCGCGCGTGCCGCGGTCGGCCTGCGCCTCGGTCGGCTCGTCGAGCACCTCGAAGAGCCGCTCGGCCGCCGCGAGCGACTGCTGTGCGACCGTCGGCGCCTGCGACAGCTGCTTGAGCGGCTGGAGCAGGCGCATCACGAGGATCATGAACGTGATCAGCTCGCCCCCCGACATCGACGCCAGCGTCGGATCGAGCACCTCCTGCGCACCGAGCCAGAGGATGCCGACGGC
>CAYSAR010000037.1:0-14067 GCA_964428985.1 uncultured Gemmatimonadaceae bacterium
CCGATCACCTTGCCGGCGAGCAGCGTGTCGGCGCTCACGCTCGACATGACCACTTCGGCGACGCGCGTCGTCTTCTCCTCGAGCACGCCGCGCAGGATCGCCTGCCCATAGAGCATGATGCTCATGTAGAGCATGACGGCGATGACGATGCCGAAGATCGCGCTGATGATCCCCGACCCACCCTTGCCGTCATTGGTGACGCGCTCCGCGGCGAGATTGACGCGCACGCGCGTGAGCGCGGCGGCGGTCTCGGGGCCGATGCCCGCGGCGTCCATGCGGGATTCCAGGAGCGCGGAGCGCACCGCATCCTCGAGTCGCTCCATCTGGCCGACCGACCCCGCGTTCCGCCCCGCGTAGCGCGCGAGCCGACCGGCCATCGTCGCGGAATCGAGGACGAGGTAGCCGGTGAACTTCCGCGCGATGACGTCCCGCAGCAGCGAATCCTCGAGCGTCGCGACCGCCTCGGGTGGGACCGTGACGACCTCCACCCGCTCGCCGCCGAGCTTCTGGGCGACGCGCTCGCCGAGGCCGGCGCCGGTCGCGTCGACGATGCGCCCCGACGCGACCGTCGTCGTCCGCATCTCGCGCACCGAGAGGAGTCCCGGCAGGATCATGATGACCGCGAAGAAGAGCGGACCGAAGAGGGTGACGAACACGAACCACTTCGTGAGCACGCGCTCGCGGTACTCGCGGCGGATCACCGTCCAGAGCTTACCCATGGCCGCTCATCCCCTCCTCGACGCCGGTCGCGCCGACGCGGTGCAGGAAGATCTGGTGCAACGAAGGCTGCGCGCGCTCGAACCGCCGGATGCGCCCGCCCGCCTCGACGAGGCGCCGCAGCAGGTCCTGCTCGTCGGCGCCGGGCGCCATCTCGATCTCGAAAAACCGGTTGTTCTCGTCCATGCGCTCGACGAGCGCGCGGTCGCGCAGCACCGTCGCGATCGCCGTCGTGACCTCGCCGTCGAGTCCGAGCGCGACGGTCCGTCCCGCGTTCTCCACGCGCACCGCCGCGAGCGTGCCGTCGAGCACCTTCTCGCCGCGCGCGATGATGCACACCGAGTCGCAGAGGCGCTCCGCCGAGTCCATGACGTGCGTCGAGAAGATCACCGTCTTGCCGCGCCGCTTGAGCTCGACGACGGTGTCCTTGAGCGCCTGCGCGTTGATCGGGTCGAGGCCGCTGAACGGCTCGTCGAGGATCACGAGCTCGGGGTCATGCAAGAGCGTGCCGATGAACTGCACCTTCTGCTGCATGCCGCGCGAGAGCTCATCGACCTTCGCCTTGCCCCAGTCCTTCTGCGCCGTGCTCAATGCCATGCGCTCGAGCCACTCGTCAATGCGCGCGTCGGCGGTCTTCCGGTCGATTCCCTTGAGCTCGGCGAGGAACCGCAGCACCTCGCGCACCTGCATCTTCTTGTAGAGGCCGCGCTCCTCGGGCAGGTAGCCGAGCCGGTCGCGGACGCCGGCCTCGGTGTTCGGCCGGCCATGGATCATGATCGAGCCCGTGTCGGGCGCGATGATGTCGAGGATCATGCGGATCGTGGTCGTCTTGCCGGCGCCGTTCGGGCCGAGCAGGCCATGCACCGCGCCGCGGGGCACGCTGAGCGAGAGCTCGCGCACCGCGACATGCTCGGCGTAGCGCTTGGAGACGCCGCGGATCTCGAGGGCTGGTTCGGTCATCGGGTCCTGGGTCGAGTCGCGCGGAATATACGGGCGGGGACTGGTGCCCTGCACCACGACTCGCGACACTACGGGCGATGCGTCGCACCGTTTCGCTGCCGCGTTGGCTTACGCGTTGGCTCACGCTGGCCGTCGTGCTCGCCGGCACGGTCGCCTGTGCCGGCGATCGCGCCTCCGCCGACGGGCCGCTCGTCGTCTTCAACGCGGGGAGCCTCGCGCGCCCGATCCGCGCGGCGCTCGACTCGTTCGCGGCGCGGGAAGGCGTGCGCGTCGAGCAGGAGAGCGCGGGCTCGCTCGAAAGCGCGCGCAAGCTCACCGAGCTCGGGAAGATCCCCGACCTGATCGCGCTCGCCGATGCCGAGGTCTTCCCCGGCTACCTCGTGCCGGCGCACGTCACGCGCTATGTCGAGTTCGCACGCAACCGCATGGTGCTCGCGTTCACGACGCGCTCGGCGCACGCCGATTCCGTCTCGACGCTGAATTGGTGGCGCATCATGCAGCGTCCGGACGTCGAGGTCGGGCGTTCGGATCCCGAGCTCGATCCGAACGGCTATCGGACGCTGCTCACGTGGCAGCTCGCCGAACTGCACTACGGCGAACCTGGGCTCGCCGCCCGGCTCGCCGCCCGTAGCCCGGCACGCAACGTGCGACCGAAGGAGGCCGACCTCGTCGGCCTGCTCGAGGCCGGCGAGTTCGACTACATCTGGTCGTATGAGTCGATGGCGCGCGGCATGGGCATGCGCTACGTGCGCCTCCCGGCCGAGGTCGATCTCTCCGAGCGCGCGCACGAGACGTTCTATGCGCGCGCCTCGGTGCGCGTGCGTGGCGCGAGCGTCGGCGACACGGTGACGTTCCGCGGCCAGCCGATCGTCTACGCGCTCGCCGTGCCCGACCGCGCGCCGCACCGGGACTTGGGCGAGCGGTTCGCGACGTTCCTGCTCTCCGCCGAAGGGCGCGCGATCCTGCGACGTGAGGGGCTCGACGCGCTCGAGGTGCCGATGCTGCGCCGGGCGGACGGCTCCGGCTCACCGCTGACGGCGGACTCGGGCACGCCGTGACCAAGCGCGCCGGCCACCGCGTCGCGAGCGTCGTCGCCGCGCTCGCGGCCTCGGCGCTGCTGCTCTTCCTCGCGGTGCCGATCCTCCAGCTCGTCGGCACGAGTGGCGGCGCGGGACTCGCGCGCCTCGGCGCGGACGCCGAGTTGCGCCGCTCGCTCGCCCTCACCGCGTTGACCGCGACCGCCGCGACGCTGCTCGGCGTCCTCGGCGGCACGCCGCTCGCCTACCTCCTCGCGCGGCGCGAGTTCCCCGGCCGCGCGGTGCTCTCGGCGCTGCTCGACCTCCCCTTGCTGATCCCGCACCCCGTCGCCGGCATCGCGCTCCTCCTCATGCTCGGACGCGAGAGCGCCGTCGGCGGCGCGATGCTCGAGTTCGGGCTGCGCGTCGTCGGCTCGCCGGTCGGCATCGTCGCGGCGATGCTCTTCGTCTCGGCGCCGCTCTTCGTGAGTGGCGCGCGCGAGGCGTTCGCGAAGGTCGATCCCCGGTACGAGGGCGTCGCGCGCACACTCGGCGATCCGCCGTGGCGCGCGTTCCGTCGCGTGACGCTGCCGCTCGCGGCGCGCGGCCTGCTCGCATCCTCGGTCGTCATGTGGGCTCGCGCCGTGAGCGAGTTCGGCGCGATCGTGATCCTCACGTACAACCCGAAGGTCGCGAGCGTGCTGAGCTACGACCGCTTCACGAGCTTCGGGCTCTCCGAGGCGCTGCCCGTCGCGGCCGCGCTCGCCCTGCTCGCGCTCGTGCCGCTCACGCTGCTGCGCGCCCTGCGCACCGACGGGATCCGCCGGTGATCCGACTCAAGGATGTCGCCGCACGGAAGGGGAACTTCCGGCTCACCGGCGTGACGTTCTCGCTCGATGCCGGCCAGTACGGCGTCGTGATCGGTCCGGCCGGTTCGGGCAAGACGACGTTGCTCGAGGTCATCGCCGGGCTCACGCCACGGCTCTCGGGGCGCGTCGAACTCGGCGACCGGCCGGCCGAGCGGCTCGCGGTGGAGGAGCGCGGCGTCGGGCTTGTCTATCAACACGCCTTCCTCTTCCCGCACCTCACCGTCCGAGGCAACGTCGCGTACGGCGCGCGCAGCGAGGCCGACATCGACGAGGCCGCCAGTCGGTTCGGCATCACCGACCTGCTCGACCGCGACGTCGCCGGACTCTCCGGCGGCGAACGCCAACTCGTCGCGCTCGCGCGCGCCGTCGCGCGCCGACCGAAGCTCCTGTTGCTCGATGAACCCTTCAGTGCGCTCGATCCGCGTCGCCGCACCGTCATCCGCCGCGAGGTGCGCGCGCTCCATCGCGCGTGGGGTCTCACGACGCTCCAGGTCACGCACGACTTCGCCGAGGCCGGCATGCTCGGCGACCGGGCGATCCTGCTCGACGGCGGTCGCGTGCTCCAGTCGGGTGCGCCGGCCGAGGTGTTCCGGCGCCCGGCATCGCCCTACGTCGCCGAGTTCCTCGGGGCAGAGAACGTCTTCGCCGGCACGGCGCGCGACCTCGGCGAAGCGGCGCCCGATTGGATCGACGGACTCCCGTCCGAGTTCGCGCTCGGCCATCGGGCGTTCGCGTTCGAGACCGAGGGCATCACGTTGTATGCCGTCGGGGACTTCGCGACGGGCGCGGGGCACGCCGTCATCCGCGCCGAGGAGATCGTCCTCTCTCGCGACCAGACGCACGATTCGGCCCGCAACCGCTTCGCCGGCCGCATCACCGAACTCTCGACGCTCGGCGCGCTGACGCGCGTGACGGTGGACGTCCGCGGGACGTCCCTAGTGGCAGCCCTCACGACGCGATCGGCGCACGAACTCGCCCTCGCGCCGGGCATCGCCGTCGTCGTGAGCTTCAAGGCGATGGCGGTCCACTTGTGCTGACCGTGGCGCCCGCCCCGCACGGCAGTCCCCCGGAGGCTTGATGGCGGAAGCGGAGCTCGAGGTCACGGTCGTCATGCCGTGCCTCAACGAGGCCGAGACCCTGCGCACCTGCATCGAGAAGGCGCTCACCGGCATCAAGGAGGCGGGTGCGCGCGGCGAGGTCGTGATCGCCGACAACGGCAGCACCGACGGCTCGCCGGAGATCGCGCGCGCCGCCGGGGCGCGCGTCGTCGTCGCGACCGAACGCGGGTACGGCAGCGCGCTGATGGCCGGCATCGCCGCGGCGCGCGGCACGTACGTCATCATGGGCGACGCCGACGATTCGTACGACTTCCGGCAGATCCCGCGCTTCGTCGCGATGCTGCGGCAGGGCTACGACTTCGTGCAGGGGTGCCGCTTGCCGTCGGGGGGCGGCACGATCATGCCGGGCGCGATGCCGTTCCTCCACCGGTGGTGGGGCAATCCGATGTTCTCGGCGATGGCGCGACGCTGGTTCCACGCGCCGATCCATGACGTGAACTGCGGCCTGCGCGGCTTCTCGCGCGCGTTCTACCAGCGCCTGCGGCAGCGCTGCACCGGCATGGAGTTCGCGAACGAGATGGTGATCAAGATGTCGCTCGCCGGCGCGCGCATCGGCGAGGTGCCGATCACGCTGCACAAGGACGGCCGCACGAAGCATCCGCCGCACCTGCGCACCTGGCGCGACGGGTGGCGCACGTTGCGGTTCTACCTGCTGCTGAGTCCGCGCTGGCTCTTCCTCTGGCCGGGTCTCGGGCTCATGGCGGCCGGCGCGCTCGCATACGTGCTCGGCTTCGTGCGCGCGCCCGTCGGCACCGCGGTGCTCGACGTCAACACGATGCTGTTCGGATCGCTCTTCATCTCGGTCGGGTTCCAGGCCGTGCTGTTCGCCGTCTTCACGAAGGTGTTCGCGATCAACGAGGACCTGCTGCCGGCCGACCCCCGCCTCACGAAGACGTTCCAACGGATCAACCTCGAGGTCGGGCTCATCGTCGGGACGATCGCGATGTTGCTCGGCGGCGGCTTCCTTGCGCGCGCGATCGTCCAGTGGCGCGCCGCCGACTTCGGCGCGCTCGACACCGCGCAGTCGTTGCGCCTCGTCATCCCCGGCTCGACGCTCGCGCTGCTCGGGCTGCACATCGTGTTCGCGAGCTTCTTCCTGAGCATCCTCGGCATGCAGAAGCGCGTCGCCGGCTCGGCGGTCGTCGTCTCGACCGAAGGCCTCGGGCGTGAGCACGACTGAACGCACGGGCACCGACGCCGAGTTCGACGGCTACGCCGCCGAGTACGACGCATCGCTCGCGGCGGGCCTCGGGCTCACCGGGGAAGGGAAGGGCTACTACGCGCGGCGTCGCATCGCGTGGCTGCGCGCGCAGGCCGTGCGCGCGGGCGTGCGCGCGATCGACCGGGTGCTCGACTTCGGCTGCGGCGACGGCGACGCCGCGCCGCTGCTCGCCGAGCTTCTCGGGGCGCGCGAGGTCGTCGGTGTCGACGTCTCGCCGGCGATGCTCGCGCGCGCGCGGCAGCGGAACCCCGGCGCGCGCTTCGAGCCGATCGACGCGCTGCCGGCGCTCGGGGCGTTCGACGTCGCGTACTGCAACGGCGTCTTCCATCACATCCCGATCGCGGAACGGCGCGCGGCGGCCGCGTCGGTGCACGCCGCGCTCCGACCTGGCGGCGTGTTCGGGCTCTGGGAGAACAACCCGTGGAACCCCGGGACGCGGATCGTCATGAAGCGCGTCTCGTTCGACCGCGATGCGATGACGCTCACGCCGCCGGAGACGCGTCGCCTGCTGCGCAGCGCGGGCTTCACGGTGCTGCGCACCGACCACCTGTTCATCTTCCCGCGCCTGCTCGCGCCACTGCGGTCGATCGAGCCGCTCGTGTCGCGGCTCCCGATCGGCGGGCAGTACGAAGTGTTGGGTCGACGCGACGCATGAACGACGAACGGTTCGTCGGTCCGGCCGAGCGCCGCGAGTTCACCGCGCCCGGCATCCCGGTCATCCCGACCGAGCCGGTGCCGCTCTGCGACATCTGCGGCTCGGCGAGTCATGTGCCGTTCGCGAGCGGCCGCGACTACGAATCGCGCACCTGTCGCAACGAGTGGACGTTCGTGCGGTGCACTGCGTGCGCGCACGTCTGGTTGCACCCGCGTCCGACGGTGTCGACGCTGCCGGTGATCTATCCGCCCGACTACTACGCGTACCGGTACGAGTCGACGATCCCTTGGATCGCGCGCAAGGGCAAGGAGCTGCTCGACCGCCGGAAGCTCGGCGGCATCCTGCGCTCGCTCTCGCGCCCGGTCGAACGCTTCGTCGACATCGGATGCGGCACGGGCCGCTACCTGCGCGCGATGGCCGCCGCCGGCGTGCCGCGGGACCGCATCCACGGCCTCGAGCTCGACGCCGATGTCGTCGCGCGGCTGAACGCCGAGGGCTTCCGCGCGCACCACGCACGCGTCGAGGATTGCGAGGACATCCCGAACGCGTCGGTCGACCTCGCGACGATGTTCCACGTGATCGAGCACGTCGACGCGCCGTCGCGCGTCATCGCGCGCATCGCGACGTGGATGGCGCCGGGCGGCGTGCTCGCGATCGAGACGCCAAACCTCGATTCACTCGACGCGCGGCGGTTCCGCGACCGGTGGTGGGGTGGCTACCACATCCCGCGCCACTGGCATCTGTACACGCCGGAGACGCTGCAGCGCGCGCTCGCCACGCATGGGTTCGAGCCGTTCGCCGTGCGCTACCAGACCGGGCATTCGTTCTGGATGTACTCGTACCATCACAGAGTGAGATACGACGGCGAGGGCGACGCGCGGCGCGCGCGGTGGTTCAACCCGTTGCGCAGCACCGTCCCGCTCGCGGCGTTCACCGCGTTCGACCTGCTTCGGGGCGCGCTCGGCGCCCGCACGTCGGCGATGTTGGTCCTCGCACGTCGCAAGGGACCTTAGATTGGACGCCGTGGCGCACGAGGACTTCGATCCGTACCGGCCGTACCGCAGCACGTTGCTCTCGCCCGAGCGCGTGCGCGAGCTGAGCCGCCTGCGACCGGCCATCGCCGGGCGCGACAGTGCGCTGCACTGGGCGGTGATCCTCGCCGCATGGACGGTCGCGGCGACGCACCCGACGTGGTGGACGCTCGCGCTCGCGGCGATCGTCGTCGGCACGCGGTACTACGCGCTCTTCATCATCGGGCACGACGGCCTGCACCGCCGCATCTTCCCGACCCAGCGCGCGAACGACCTGTTCAACGACGCCGTCATCCTCGCGCCGATCGGCGCGATCACGCGCATCAACAATCGCAATCACCTGCTGCATCACCGGCATCTCGGCACCGAGCACGATCCGGACCGGCTCAAGCACGCGTGCGTGAACAAGGCCGATCGGCTCGCGCTTGTCGGCTTCCTCACCGGCCTCACGAGCGCGTGGCGCGCGGTGTACCACGTCTTCTTCGCGAACCGCGCGGCGGGGACGCGCGATGCCGGTGAGGCCGGCGGCCGCTACACCGCCCGCGACCTCGCGTTGCTGCTCGGCTGGCAGGGGGCGCTCGTCACTGGCCTCACGCTCGCGTTCGGCTGGTGGGGCTACCCGGTGATGTGGCTCGCGCCGGTCTACGTGTTCACGTTCCTCGCCGACAACTTCCGTTCGTTCGTCGAGCACTCGCATCCGGAAGCCGACGAGAAGGCCGACCACCACCGGCTCATCACGTTCGAGAGCAACGCCCTTGAGCGCATGTTCCTCGCGCCGATGAACATGAACCTGCACGTCGCGCACCACCTGTGGGTCGGCATTCCGTACTACAACTTGCCGGCCGCCGACCGCGAGATGTCGCGGCATCCGCTCGCGGCGCAGCTCGAGCGGCGCGGGAGCTACCTCGCGTACCTCGTGCGCTATTGGCTCGCCCTTCCACTCGAGGAGTGCCGCCGTCCCGCCGTCCGCGCTTGAAGGCACGCTCTACCTGACGGCGCTGGCCATCGCGTTCGCGGTGGTCGGCCGTTTCGTCCCCGTCGCCGTCCGCGAGCGCGCCGATGCGTTCGTCTCGCGGCCGGCGATGCCCGTGTTCGCCGGCTTCGTCACCGCGGCGATGGTGCTCACGTTCTGGGGTTCGCTCACCGGACCCGGCGTCTTCCACGACGAACGCGCGTATCTCGTGCAGGCGCGGCTCCTCGCCGCGTTCAGCTGGACCGCGCCGTCGCCGCCGCTCCCCGAGTTCTGGGAGATGGCGCACATGTTCGTCGTGCCGGCGATCTTCGCGAAGTATCCGCCGGGCCACGCACCGCTCTTGGTGCCGGGCATCTGGCTCGGCATGCCGGGGCTCGTGCCCGTGCTCCTGGCCGGCCTCGCCGGCGGACTCGTCTTCGCGCTCGGTCGTCGCGTCGCCGGCGCGTGGACGGCGCTCGCCGCGTGGGCGCTCTGGACCTCGTCGCCGTTCGTGCTGCTCTGGCAGTCGAGCTACTTCTCCGAGGTCACGACGGCGGCGCTCTGGTTGCTCGCGCTCCTCGCGCTGCTCGAATGGACGACGCGCGAACGCGGCTGGCTCCTGGTCGCGATCGTCGCGTCGGTCGGATGGCTCGGCATCACGCGGCCGGTGACCGGCATCGCGCTCGGCATCCCGATCGCCGTCGTCGTGCTGCGCTCGGCGTGGAAGCGGCGCTCGCTCGCGGGTTGGAAGCCGGCGCTCCTCGTCGGCGTGGTCATCGTCGCGTTCGTGCCATGGTGGAGTTGGCGCACGATCGGCTCGCCGACGCTGATGCCGTACTCGCACTACTCGCGCGTCTACTTCCCGTGGGACATGCCGGGCTTCGCGCGCGACACGAGCCCGCCGTTGCGCTGGTTGCCGCCCGACCTCGTCGCGCTGGGAGAGGCGACGAGGATCAACTACGAGGGACACACCGCCCGGAGGATGTGGCCGAACTTCCTCGAGCGTTCGGGCCAGGCGGTGCTCTCCGGCGTGCCGTTCGAGGCGCGCTGGCTCACGGCGTTCGTGCCCCTCGGCCTCGTCGCGCTCGGCGCCTCGGCCGCGCTCGTGCTCGCCTCGTCGTTCGTGCTGCTGCTCGCCGCGTATCTCGTGATGCCGCACGACGTGTGGTGGAGCGTCTACTATCTCGAGGTTTTCCCCGTGCCGGCGCTCTTCGCGATGGCCGGCCTCGCGTTCCTCGTGCGGCTCCTCGTGCGCGCCGTGCGTCGCCGTCGCGCCGCGCAGGTCGATAGCGTCATGTATCGCGCGACGAGCCTCGGGGACGCCCGAACCGACCTCCCGCGCGCGATCGCGCTCGCCGTCGTCGCGCTCGTCGCGTGGCGCGTCGTGCCGAACCTGCCGCTGAACCGCGTCGGCGACGATCCGTTGGTGAACCGGATCCTCGTGCTCGAGGCGCGGCTCGATCGCCTGCCTGAAGAGCGCGTCGTGCTCTTCATCCGACCAGACCGGCGCATCCAGCCGCACTTCACGCTGCACGACATCCTCGGCGCCCCGGCGACGACCGATCGGTGGCTCGTGCGCGACCTGGGACCGGAGCGGAACGCACGGCTCATCGCGCTCGCCGACGGCCGCACGCCGTACCTGTTCGACGAGTTCCGGCACGCACTCCTCAAGCTCGGTCCCGATGGACATCCGATCGCGGACCCGACGCCGCTCCTGAGCGACTCCACCGCGACGCCCACCGCGCGAGACTCTACGGCGTCGTCGGCGCCCTGAGTCGTCCGGCGGGGATCTCGGTGAACCGGAACGGCGCCTGGTACGTCGACCAATAGGATCGCGTCGGGAGCGGCACCGTGTCGCCGTCGAGCAATGGGCGCAGCGCGAGCCGCAAGACGTTGACCGGCGAGATGTCCTCGGGCACCGCGTCCGGCGCGCCGGGGAACTTGTACGCCGCGAATACGTTCAGCCGCTCGCCGAGCTGGGCATCGGAGATCTGTTCGAGTTCGAGCGTGACGCCCCGCAAGACGTCGACGGCGAAGCGCCCGTTGCCGTGGTCCGCCTGGAGGATGATGATCGGCGGCACGCGTGAGCGGCGGACGAGCGTCGTCACCGTCTCGAGCAGGAGCTGGTCGAGGCACCGCACCTGCGTCGCATACGCCGCGCGGATCTCGTCATCCAAGCCAGGCGTCACATCCGAGAGCGGCCACCACGTTCGTCGGGCTTCGCAGACGTCATCGAAGAGGTACGGCTCGTGTGGCGTCAGCAGGTGCATGAACGACACGATCGGACCGGCGCTGTCCGGCAGCGTCGTGAGCGTCCGCAGCTTCCATCGCAACTCGTCGAGCGATTCCACTGGATACGGCGTCGGCGCGGGAAGCTTGGCCGCACAGCCCAAGGACTCGCAGGACCATTGGACGAGCGCCGAGAACGGCGAGTTGATCCACCACGTCTCGCCGGGAGGGGCACGGCGGCCGCGCGGTGCGTCGAGTACGATGTCCGCGGCCGGTGACTGACGCGTCGCCGCGAAGGTCGTCGGGAAGAACGCGTAGCGATAGCCGCGGCCCTGGAGGTCGCGCCAGAGCGCCGCGTGTTCGATGCGCAGGCGCAGTGCTTCCCAACTCAGCCCTTGCGACGGATCGAGGTATGCGCCCTCGAGCAGGCTCGTGAGCGACAGCTGCGTGTGCGCGTAGTTCGCCTGCGCGTGCGCCGGCACCGCGAAGCCGAGCGCGCGCAGCGAGTCCTCGAACGGCCGATGGTCGAGTCCGTAGTTCGCGCGGAGCCACCCGCCGCTCGTGTACTTGTCGAGCAGCAACACGTGGATGTCGGGTCGCTCGGGGGTTCGCTCGACGCGCCAAGTCGCGGCGCGCGCCGAGTCGGCGCCGGCGTCCCGGGCCGGCAGGCTCGGCGCTGGCGTCCCCGTGCGCGTCCCGGGCGTGCGCGGCGGTGCCGGCGGTGCGGCCGTGAGGACGCTGCGGGTGGCGAAGACGAGGAGGATCACGCTCGCGATCGTCAACGCGCGCGTCACGGTCGGGAGTGGCGTCGGCTTGCGCATCGCCGCCAGCACGGCGATCCATGCGAGCATCGTCCACGTCGCGAGCGCGACGGGCGTCTCGGCCAGCAGCGATGAACCCCACTGGAACGCGACGATCTGATAGCTGCGGAAGAGCGCGGCCCAGCACACGGCGACGAGCGCGATGAGCGCGCGCCGGTCGCGATCAGGTGAGACGCGACGCGCGATGAGCGTCGCGACGAGCGCCACGAGTACGGCCGCCGCGACCGAACCGGCGAGATCGACGAGATCGCGCGCGCCGGCGCCCGTCCGTTCGTTCCATTGCACGACGGCGAGGTAGACGCCGACGGCGGCGGGATACCACGCCGCGCGCGTCGCCCCTTCGGTCATCGTGCCCGGAAGAGGAAGAGCACGCGTCCCGTCGTGCCGACCGGCTCCCGCGCCTCGAGCCGATAGCGCGTTGACATCGCCTCGACGAAACCCGCCTCGTGGTATCGCGGGAAGATGTCCTCGCGACTCGAGAGCAACCGCTGCACCTGTGGGTCCTCCTTCGGCACCCACTCGATCACGAGGTCGCGCCCCAGCATCGCGAGGAACTCCGCGATGCCCTCGAGAGGCACGTTGTTGCCGATCGCGAGGTGGTGCACGAGCGCGAGTGCGAGCGCGACGTCGGCGCGCACGCGCGTCGCGAGCGAGTCCCATTCGCGGTGCGCCCATCCCTGCGAGGGACTGGGGTTCGTCAGGTCGACCCAGATCGGGAGGATGCCGCGTTCGCCGGCGGCCGAGAGACGGCGGTATGCGAGCTCAACCGCCGACGGGTCGCCGTCGAGCGCGACGACCGACGCGCCCCCTTCCCGGGCGATGCGGCTGTAGTCGCCGGTGTTCGCGCCGAGGTCGAGAACGCGCGCGGGCCTGACGCGCCCGAGGAACGCCGCGACGAGCTGTCGCTTCGCCTGCTGGCCATCGGCGTCATAGCCATGCGTCGTCTCGTAGTCGCCCCACTCGGTCGCGGCTGGCTTCCATTCGAGCCCGGAGACGGTCGAGCGCAGGTGATCGACGAGGCCGTCGAGTCCCTGGCGCGAGACGCGCGGCGGCTTGCGCGTCGCGGCGCCGCCGCGCGTCGAGGCGTGCCGCGCGATCGACTTTGCGTGCGCGTGGATGTGCAGCATCGCCCACGGCTTGAACCTCGACGACGCCGGGAGCAGTCGTGATGCGAGGTCGAGCGGGATCCCGTCGAGATGACTGCGCGTCAGCTCACGGAGCCGGATGTCGACGAGCGCCTCGAGCGCGAGCGGCGCGAGGAAGTGCTGGCAGAACTGCCGATACGCGACCCACGGCTTTCCCTCCTCGTACATCGCGAATGAGAGCGTGTCGACGAAGACCGGCCTCGCGCCGCGGAACTGCACGTTGAACGCGCTCGCGTCCTTGAGCACCATGCCGCGCTCGAGCGCCATCGCCTGCACGCGCAGCGTGAGCAGCGCCGCCGCGCGCAGCTGCCCGAACGACCATTCGTACGGCATCGTCACGAACGGGATGCGCTCCGGCTCGAGTACGCGGTAGGCGTCGGGCCACCGTGCCGCGTCGGTGCGGTCGCTGAACGGCACAATGAGCTGCTCCGCGACGAGGGCGTCGTGGAGTCCGCTCGAGATCAGCTTCTCGAAGTGCGCCGCGTACGCGCGCTCGACACGGCGGTAGAGGATGCCGTCGTCGGTGAAGAGGTGTCCGCTCGGATCGCGAAAGGAGCTTCCGACCCGCTCCGGCGTCATCCGTGGATCCGCTTCCAGACCCTGGAGAAGAAGGTGCGCACCGCGAACCCGACCCGCTTCACGCTGAGTAGCACGCCCAGCGCCCCCGCGAGCAGCGCCTGGAGGATCACCGACCCCGAGACGGGATCGATGTAGGCGTGCGCGACCGACGGCACCAGCAGGTGCGCCGCGACGAGCGCGAAGAGCAGCCGACGGGGGCAGAGGAGGGGGATGGTCATGTAGGACAGAGACGAATTCGGGGGAGGGCGGGCAACGGTCGCATCACGAGTTAACTACAGGTGGCAGAGGGCAGGTGGCAGCAACGGCCGCGGAAACCGATGCACGCTTGAAAGCGAAGTACCTGCTACGTGCCCTCTGCCACCTGTGGTTCTCACCACGCGATCCCGTAATCCTCCCCGAAGTTGCTTGCCGCCCCCCACAGACTCCCGTTCTTCCGGTCCAGCCAGATCGCCGTGATCGGACCCGACGTGTAGCGCGCGAACTCCAGCGCGTACCCCCTCCGCCGGAGGTCCTCGCGTACCCAGTCCGGGATTCGGTCGTTCAGCTGCAGCCGGCCCGGTCGCGCGTCGTGATTCCCGAAGCTGCTGCGCATCTGGTAACTGTGGAATCCCGGGTGCTCGGCCGCCTGCTGGACGTTGTGGCCGAACTCCACCATCGCAAGGAAGAACTGGAGGAGGTCCTGGTCCTGCGTGTCGCCCCCCTGCACGGAGAACGCCATCCACGGCTCGCCATCCTTCATCGCGATCGTCGGCG
>CAYSAR010000038.1:0-9870 GCA_964428985.1 uncultured Gemmatimonadaceae bacterium
CAGGCGCCGAGCACAGGGTCGGCGACGCGAAGGTGCGCGAGAGCCGCGGCGTGGCGGGTGGCCATGACACCAAGCTACCTTGGCGCGTAGCATGGCCACCATCCTGTACGTCGACGACGAACCGACCATCGGCATGCTGCTTGAGGACACGCTCGAGCGCGCCGGCCACAAGCCGATCGGCGCACGCTCGGTCTCGGAGGCGGTGCAGGTGTTGGCGCGCGGCGGCGTCGACCTGATCATCTCCGACTACCGCATGCCGGGGCTCACCGGACTCGAGTTCCTGAGCCTGCTCCAGCGCGACGGCTACGACGTGCCGCTCATCATGCTCACCGGGTACGCGAGCATCGAGCACGCCGTCGCCGCGATCAAGGCCGGCGCGATCGACTACATCACGAAGCCGGTCAACCCGCAGCAGCTCGAGCTCTCGGTCGAGCAGGCCCTCGATGTCGTCAAGCTGCGGCGCGAGAACGCGTCGCTGCGTCGCGAGGTCATGGCGCTGCGCCACGACCAGCTCATCCTCGGCGAGAGCCCGTCCATCCGGAAGGCGCTCCAAGAGGTCGCGATGGCGGCGCCGACGCGCGCGACGGTGCTGTTGATCGGCGAGAGCGGCACGGGCAAGGAGCTGTTCGCGCGCGCGATCCACGACCAGAGCGACCGGCGCGACGGACCGTTCATCAAGCTGAACTGCGCCGCGCTCCCCGAGGGCCTCGTCGAGAGCGCGCTCTTCGGTCACGAGAAGGGCGCGTTCACCGGCGCGCACCGCCGCGTCGAGGGCGCGTTCGAGCGCGCGCACCACGGCACGCTGCTGCTCGACGAAGTGACCGAGATGCGGCTCGACCTCCAGGCGAAGCTGCTGCGCGTGCTCCAGGAACAGGAGTTCGAGCGCGTCGGCGGCGACACGCCGGTGCGCGTCGACACGCGCATCATCGCGACGAGCAACCGCGACCTCCCGGAGACGATCGCGAGGGGCGAGTTCCGGCAGGACCTCTTCTATCGATTGAGCGTCGTGCCGATCCAGGTGCCGCCGCTGCGCGAGCGGGCCGAGGACATCCCGCTGCTCGCGATGCGGTTCGCGATGCGCACGGCGAACGAGGTGGACAAGGAGGTGCAGGGCATCGCGCCCGACGCGCTCGAGTGGCTCCAGCGTCATCAATGGCCAGGCAACGTGCGCGAGTTGCAGCACACGGTCGAGCGCGCGGTGATCCTCTCGCACGACGCGGTGCTCCAGCGGCACGCGTTCGAGTCGGCCATCTTCGGCGGGAACACGCCGATACCGGTGCTCGCGCCAGCGGAAGTGCCGTCGCAGACGGCGGCCGGCGATCCCGACGATCCGCGGTCACCGGTGGTCCTGCACGACCTCAATATCGGCGCGGCCGAGCGGCGACTGATCGAGAAGGCGCTCCAGCGCACGGGCGGGAACCGCACGAAGGCGGCGGACCTGCTGGGGATCTCGTCACGGACGTTGCGGACGAAGCTGAATGCCGGCGAGCCGGACTCCGGTCCGAGTTAGGAAGGCGGCCAGTACTTCCCCCGTACCATTTCTTCCGGCAGTTTCTTCCGTGCGGAAGAATCGTCCTAGTAAACATATGGGCGCGGACTCCTGCTAACTTAACACGCATCAATAAGTTACGGGGTCGGCGTTGCACGGCACGCTTCGTGAGTATGGAGGGGTCACCGAACCTCCAGCAACGAGCCGTCCGTGACCATCTCGCTTTTCGAACGCAGCCAGAACGGTGACCTCTCCGCCCGCTCGGAGCTGCTCGCCACCCATATCGGCATCGTCCATTTCATCGCGCGTCGCCTCGCCCGCACGCTCGCCGACGAAGCCGACCTCGATGAACTCGTGAGCGCGGGGCAGATCGGCCTCATCGCCGCGGTCGAGAACTTCGACGAATCGCGCGGACTCTCGTTCAGCACGTTCGCCGCGGCGCGAGTGCGCGGCGCGATGCTCGATGAGCTCCGTCGCCAGGACCGCGTGCCGCGCTCCGTCCGCGCGAAGGCACGCCAGATCAACGGCGTCCGCGACGCGCTCGCGAACCGCCTCGGCCGCAAGCCATCCGAGCGCGAGGTCGCGCTCGCCGCGGGCATGCCCGTCGACCAACTCTGGCGCTGGCAGCACGACGTCGATCGCGCGGGACAGGTCTCGCTCGACGCCCCGGTCGCGATGGAGGCGGATCGGGGTTCGATCGGCGAACGCCTCGCCTGTCTCGGCCTGACGCCGTCCGACGAGCTCGACCGCGAGGAGTCGCGCGAGTTGCTGCACGAGGCGCTCGCCGCGCTCAACGCGACGGAGCAGCGCGTGCTGACGCTCTACTTCTACGAGGAGCGCTCGATGAGCGAGATCGCCGGGCTGATCGGCGTCTCCGAGTCTCGTGTCTCGCAGGTGCGGTCGAAGGCGCTGCTCAAGCTCCGCCAGCACTTCATGAGCCGGGGGATCCGTTCGGCCGCGGCCGCTTGAGGCCGGGCAAGACCAACGTCAGTGCATCGGGCGCCACGTCAAGGCGCCCGGCTTCCGCCTTCGCGAACCGATCGAGCGCCCCACGCTCGTGACTTGTCGCGATCGCGTCGTCACCGCGCGGCGAGCGCGCGGTCGCGACGACCATCCCGTCGTCGGTCCTGACCGACGCGATCACCGCCCCGTTCCCTCCCGCGCCACGCGCCGCGCCGAGTAGGAGCGCGACCGCTGCGCGCACGCCGTCGCGACCGCTGAGCGTGACGGGGTCGGCGTCCTTCGCCTCCGGCGCGATCTCGAACGCGATGTTGCGGCAGTCGGGATGGTGCTCGAGCAACGCCTTCGCGCGCGCGAGCGCGTCGGCGAGGTGGACGGCGTCGCGCCGCGGCGCCGGCTCGGCGGGCAGGAGTCGATAGAGGTTCAGCAGGTCGCCGAACTTCTCGACATCGCTCGCGAACGCGGCCTGCAAGCGTGCGTCGAGGCGCTCACTGCCTTCGACGAGCATCGCGACCGCGCCGAGTGAGGACAGGCGGTTGCTCAGCGCGTGATTGAGCCCGCGCAGGAGCCCATCCTGGAGCGGCAGCCAGTCGGCCGGCGCGAACGCGGAGGTCGGCGTCGTCATCGAATCGCCCGTTGCGGCCGACGCGACGCGGACGTCATGCGCGTCGCGTCGCGGGCGCCGGCACGCGCGACCCGCCGTTCCGTCGCGATGCCCGAACGCTCGACGATGCCGGCCGCACCGGGCCCGGCGACGAACAACAGCTCGGTGTTCTCGACGTGGCTCACCTCGCCGACACGCTCGCCGCGCGGATTGTGGATGCCGATCCGCGCGCCGACGTAGCGCCGTCCCGGCACGGGCACGATCGCGACCTCGTCGAAGCGCTCCATGAGCAGCGCGCGAATCGCCTGCGCGGTGAAGAATCCCTCATCCGAGAACGAGAGCAGCACGTGCCGCGCGCGCACGCCGTGCACGACGGCCCGCATCGCGTCCCACGCGCGCGCGCGCAGGTTGAAGTCGCTCTTCTGCGTGCGACAGTCGGCGCGCTTGCGTGCGACGCCGTACGCCTCGGGTGCGTCGCCGCGCACGAGCGTCTCCCAGATGTGGTAGTTCGAGAAGTACGAATGCTGGTTGTAGGGCGGGTCGAGGTACGCGATGTCGAACGCCCCGCCCTCGCGTACGAGCGCGACCGCGTCCGCCCGTCGCGCCGTACCGTCGCCGGGCAGGAGACGCGGGTGACGCAACGCGATCGCGCGGGCGCTGCGCGGCGCCCATCCCTTGAGGTACGCCATCTGGAGTCCGGTCGTCGAGTCGACGCGGTCGGCCGCCTCGAGCAGCGCGGTGAGCAGCACCGCGCGCTCGGGGCCGCGCGGCGCGATGACATCGATCTCCGCGCGCATCGCATCGATGCGCATGCCGTTCGCCGGCTGGAAGAAGCGCGCTTCCTCGCAGAACGTGCGCGTGACGTAGCCGCGACGGCCCGGGAGCGACGCGAGGTGCGCGAGCATCGCGTCGCAATCGGGCGCCGTGCGCGCATCGAGCTCCACGTACGTACGCGCGAGCACCTCGCTGTAGGTCGCCCGGTCGTTCGCGGTCACATGGAATCCCGCCGCCTTCAAGCCCTGCGCGACGCGCGTCGTGCCGGTGAAGAGGTCGAGCACGGTCCGCGCCCCGGGCACCGCGCGCGCGAGCGCGACGATGTGCGGCACGAGCAGGCGCTTCGACCCGAGGTACTTGATCACCGGCGCACCCGGGGGCGCTCCTGGACGAGTCGTTCGGCGAGGTCCTCGATGAGCGAACGCTTCGCGATGCGGATGCGCCAATCCGCCGGAATCGCGTTGACGCCGTGGTACGCGCCGGCGAGCTGCCCGAAGATCGCCGCCGTCGTGTCGGCGTCGTTGCCGAGGTTCGCCGCCGCGAGCGCGCCCTCCTCGAACGTCTCATGGTTCGCGAACGCCCAGAGCGCCGCCTCGAGCGACTCCACGACGTAGCCCGTACCCTTCACCTCGTCCGGCGACTTCCGGCGGTACGACCCGCGCGCGACCTCGGCGATCGCCGGATGCAACGGCTCGCGCTCGAACGCGCCCGGCACCGGCGACCACGACGGACCGAGCAGCACGTCCTTTGGGACGTTCGTCAGTGCGCCGACGAGCAGCCCGGCGAAGTAGCGGCAGGCATCGACCGCCGTGCCGGTGCCGTGCGTGAGCCGCGAACTCGCGCCCGCGCGCAGCATCGCCTCGGCCGGGTCGTTCGCGAACCAGATCACGACCGGCGCGAGTCGCATGAGCGACCCGTTGCCCGCGGTGCGCGGGTCGGTGCTCCCCGCGTACGGCTCGCCGGTCCGCTCATAGCGCTCGAGCGCCTCGCGCACCGTGACGCCGATGTCGACGCACTGCCCGGTGCTCGAGAGATGCCCATGCCGGTACCAGCGCAGGTAGCGCTCCATCTGGTCATGCGCGTCGAACTTGCCGCAGGTCACGAGCGACTCGGCGAGACAGAGCGCCATCGACGTGTCGTCGGTCCACTCGCCGGGCTGTAGCCCGAGCGCACCACCCCCGCGCATCCCCGTCAACGGCGTGAAGGTCCCCGGCCGCATGAACTCGACGGCGGCGCCGAGCGCGTCCCCGGCGGCCAGGCCGAGGAGACAGCCCTTCGCACGATCCATCGGGCTCAGGGTCGGGACGGGATTTCGAAGCATCGGGTGGGCTTGAGGTCCATGGCGCAGCCGAGCCAAGCTACGTCGGTGCTTGTCGGTGTACCACCCTCCGCCCACCACTAGGTTCACCGCATGCGGATCACGAAAGTCGGCATCGTCGGCGCAGGCGCGATGGGCGCCGGGATCGCCGCCCTCGCGGCCTCGGCCGGCCTCCCGGTCGTGCTGCTCGACATCCCCGGCAGCGACGACAAGGCGTCGCGCGACCGGTCGAAGCCGGCGCGCGACGGACTCGACCGCGCGCGCAAGGCGAAGCCCGCGGCGTTCCTCGATGCATCGGCCGCGTCGCGCATCACGGTGGGGAACACCACCGACGACCTCGAGCTCCTCGCGACCTGCGACTGGATCTGCGAGGCGATCATCGAGCAACCGGCGCCCAAGCGGGAGCTCTTCGCCCGTCTCGAACGCATCGCCCCCGACGCGATCGTCACGACGAACACATCGGGCATCCCGATGTCGGTGCTGCTCGAGGGCCGCACGGCGCGGTTCCGCGAGCGGTTCCTCGGGACGCACTACTTCAATCCGCCGCGCTACATGCACCTGCTGGAGCTCATCCCGACGCCCGAGACGGCGCCGGCGGTGCTCGACGCGATGCGCGCGTTCCAGCAGCGGATCCTCGGCAAGGGCACCGTCATCGCGAAGGACGAACCGGGCTTCGTCGCGAACCGGCTCGGCGTGCACGGCATGGTCGTCGCGCAGCGCCTCATGATGAAGCACGACCTCACGATCCCCGAGGTCGACACGCTCACCGGCGCGCTGCTCGCGCGCGCGAAGACGGCGACGTTCCGCACGGGCGATCTCTCCGGACTCGACGTGCTCGTCCACGTGACGAAGGGACTCTCGTCCGCGACGGGCGAGGACCTCGCGCTCGCGCCGTTCGTCCACGAGCTCGTGAAGCAGGGGCGCTTCGGCGACAAGACGAAGGCCGGCTTCTACCGGAAGGACGGCAAGACCATCCTCTCGCTCGACTGGAAGACGCTCGAGTACGTCGACGCCGGACGCTTCTCGACGCCGGAGATCGACGAGATCACGAAGCTCGCGCCGGCCGAGCGCGTCGCGCGCGCGAAGGATCTCGCCGGCAAGCACGGCGCGTTCCTGCGGGAGCTGCTCGCCGAGCAGTTCCACTATGCCGCGACGCTCGCCCCGCGACTCGCCTACGACATCGCGGCCGTCGATCGTGCGATGGAGTGGGGTTACGGCTGGGAGCTCGGTCCGTTCCGCGCGATGGACGCAATGGGACTCGACTTCGTGCGCGACGAGCTGCGCCGCCACGGGAAGGACGTCCCACCGCTGCTCGCGCGGGCCGGCAAGGCGTTCTACGCCGCCGACGGCCCGCTGGGCACCGAGACGGTCCCCGACCTCGCGGGCGACGCCCGCGTCCCGTCGCCGCCGGTGCCGGGCCAGCTCTCGCTCGCAGCGCTGCGGCGGCAGGGCAAGGTACTGCACGAGAACCGCGAGGCGCGTCTCGTCGACCTCGGCGACGGCGTCGCCTGTCTCGAGTTCTGTGGCAAGATGAACACCCTCGGCGACGGCGTCATGGAGCTCGCGGCGCGCGCGCACGATGAGATCTCGAGTGGCACCTGGCACGGTCTCGTGATCGGCAACGACGATCCCCGCACGTTCACCGCCGGCGCGAACCTGGCCGCGGCGAGCCATCTCCTCGCGAGCGGCGACTGGAAAGCGCTCGAGTCGCTCGTGCGGCGCTTCCAGGAGTTCGTCATGGCGTTCCGCGCGGCGCCGTTCCCCGTCGTCGCGGCGCCGTTCGGGCTCACGCTCGGCGGCGGCACCGAGATCTCGCTCCACTGCGACCGCATCCAGGCGCACGCCGAGCTGTACATGGGACTCGTCGAGGTCGGCGTCGGGCTCATCCCCGGCGGCGGCGGGACGAAGGAACTCGCGTTCCGCTTCACGAACGCGCTGGCGCCGTACGAGGAGGCCGACCCGTTCGAGGGCACCAAGCGCGCGTTCCGCCTGATCGCGCTCGCACAAGTCAGCACCTCGGCGCACGAGGCACGCAGCATGGGCTTCCTGCGCCCGATGGCCGACCGCATCTCGATGAACCGTGACACGCTGCTCGCCGACGCGAAGGCGCGCGTGCTCGACCTCGCGCCGGACTACGTGCCGCCGACGCCCCGCCGCATGCGCGCGCTCGGGCGCGAGGGGCTCGGCAACCTCGAGTACGCGCTCTTCTCGTTCAAGGAAGCGGGGCAAGCGAGCGAACACGACGTGCGCATCGGCCGCGAGGTCGCGCGCGTCCTGTGCGGCGGCGACGGTCCCCCGCGCGACGTGACCGAGCAGGACCTGTTGGACCTCGAACGCGATGCGTTCCTGCGGCTGGTGGGGACGCGGGAGACGCAGGAGCGGATCAAGCACATGCTGGAGACGGGGACGCCACTGCGAAACTAGAGATGAGATGGGAGATGTGAGTTGGGAGTGATGACCTATCCCGCATCGCCTCCGCTCACCTCTCACCTCTCACATCCCACATCTTGAACCCGAGCACATCGCGATGCGTACAGACGTTGTCATCGTCAGCGCCACCCGCTCCGCCGTCGCCCGCGGCAAGAAGGACGGCGCCCTCGCGACCGTCCACCCGGTCGATCTCTCGGCGGTCGTGATGCGCGCGGTCATGGAGCGCGCGAAGGTCGATCCCGCGCTCCTTGATGACGTGATCTGGGGATGCGCGATGCCGGAGGCGTCGCAGGGACTCAATCTCGCCCGGCTCGCGACGCTCCGCGCCGGCTTCCCGGTCGAGGTCTCGGCGATGACCGTCAATCGCTTCTGTTCCTCGGGCCTCCAGACGATCGCCCTTGGCGCGCAAGCGATCGCGAGCGGCATGAACGACGTCATCCTCGCCGGCGGTTGCGAGATGATGAGCCAGGTGCCGATGTCGGGCTATCACACGCGCCTGCATCCCGAGCTCACGGAATCGAACATCGGCATGGGCTTCACGGCCGAGCGCGTCGCGCAGCGCTGGGGCATCACGCGCGCGATGCAGGATGAGTTCGCGGTCGGTTCGCACCGACGCGCCGCGGAGGCGTGGCAAGCAGGGCGCTTCGACGAACAGGTCGTGCCGGTCCCGATCGAGCGCGTCACGTGGAATGGAGCGAAGCGCACGAGCGAGACGGCGACGTTCGCGAAGGACGAGCTCGTGCGCCCCGACACGACGGTCGAGGGCCTCGCGAAGCTCAAGCCGGCGTTCAAGCCGAACGGCACCGTCACCGCCGGGAACGCCTCGCCGTTCTCCGACGGCGCGGCCGGCGTGCTGATGATGACGCGTGCGAAGGCGGACGCGCTCGGCCTCACGCCACTCGCGCGGTTCGTGCAGTTCGCGACCGCCGGCGTCGACCCCGACATCATGGGCGTGGGCCCGATCAACGCCGTGCCGAAGGCGCTGACGCGCGCGGGCGTAACGCTCGACGACATCAAGCTCATCGAGTTCAACGAGGCGTTCGCGGCGCAGGCGCTCGCGGTGATCAAGGATCTCGCGTTCGACACGAGCCGCGTGAACGTCAACGGCGGCGCGATCGCGCTCGGCCACCCACTCGGCGCGAGTGGCGCCAAGCTGACGGTGCAACTCATCCACGAGCTCCGCCGCCGCGGCGGCGGGCTCGGGATGGTCACGATGTGCATCGGCGGCGGCATGGGCGCCGCGGGAATCTTCGAGGTGTACGCGGCCTGACCGGCGACGGCCACGTGGACGCGGCCTCCGCGATGCGCGCTACGGCTCGACGAGCAGGATCCCGACCGATCCCTTCTCGCCGTGCCCGAACGAGTGGTTCACGAACGGGAACTCACCGGGCACGTCGCAGACGCACTCGAACACCATGCCGCCACCGGCGGGCACCGAGAACGTCTGCACGCCGCGGATGAAGTTCTCGGGTGGCGCGCCGAGGTACACGCGGTCGAACTGCTCGCCGACGATGTGGAATGCCGAACCGTGGTTCGGCCCCGCGGCGACGACCCAGAATCGCACGCGGTCGCCGACCTTCACGCGAATCGGCTCGCGGATGTACTGGCTCGGCCGCCCGTTGAAGCAGACGACGTCAGGGAAGGTGCCGAGCATCTTCTGGTAGTCGAACTGGATGATGCCGTCGCGCGTGTCGCCGAAGTAGTACTCGCTCTGCACGAGCACGAAGTCCTTCGCCGGTGGCAGCGGCTGGCGCGGCGAGACGCAGATCGCGCCGTACATGCCGGAACCGATGTGCATGAGCACCGGCGCGGTGCCACAGTGGTACATGAACGCCCCGGCGAATCTCGGCTGGAACCGGAACGTGACCGACTGACCCTTCACGACCGAGCGGAACGCGACCTTCGGGTCGACCTGCGCGGCGTGGAAGTCCATCGAATGCGGGACGTTCCCCTCGTTCGTCAGCGTGAACTCGACCGTATCGCCGACGCGGCAGTGGACGATCGGCCCCGGGATGTCGTCCTCGAACGTCCATCCGTTCACGACGCGGTCCTCGGCGATGCGCACGGGCGCCTCGGTCGCTCGCCAGTTGAGCCGAAGCGTGCGGTCACTCGAGAGGGGCGGCAGCGCGGGGTCGTAGCGGCGGAACGCGGGCGCGTTCGCCGGCAATGCCGACGCTGGGCGCGCGACGGTCATCGAGTCGGTCATCTCGTGACTCGGACGCGGCTCGATCGGCTGCGCCTCCCCCTGTGCGCGACCACCTTGGCCGCTGGCATCGGGCGCTTCCCGCGTGGTGC
>CAYSAR010000038.1:9880-13366 GCA_964428985.1 uncultured Gemmatimonadaceae bacterium
CGCGCCGGCGCCGGGAATCGCGAGCGTCAGCGCGCCGGCGCGGAGGAGGAAGTCGCGGCGTGGCACCGGCGACGAAGTCGGCGTGGGCGCGTCGGGCGGGGCGGTCGGGTGCTCGGCAGCGTCGGGCATCGTGTCCTCGGATGAGTGGGGAACAGGCTTCCGTCCGGACTTATACTGCATCATGGCGCCGACGTTCGTCGACCTCACCGAAGATGCGATCGAGCCGCTGCTCGTGGCGTTCTACGACACCGTCGCGCGCGACGAGCTGCTCGCGCCGTACTTCGCCGCGATCGACATGCGCGCACACATCCCGCGGATCGCCGACTTCTGGTCGACGATCGTCTTCCACAGCGGGCGGTATTCGGGGAACGCGTTCCGGCCGCACCTCGAGATGCCGGGACTCACGGCGGCGCACTTCGCGCGGTGGGTCGCCACGCTCGAGGCGACGGTCGACGCGCGCGTGCGCGGGCCGAAGGCGGAGCTCATGAAGGCCCTCGGCCACCGCATCGCGTACAGCATGCAGGTGCGGCTCGGGATCACGCCGTTCGAGGCGTACGTGCCCGATGACGTCGGCGTCGTGCCGATCGATCGCCGCGAGCGCTGAGTCGTGAACTGAAAGGGGGCTTCCGGGCGGGATCCTGCCCGAAAGCCCCCTCCCATCTCACATCTCCCATCTCACTTCAGTAGGACCTCATCCCACAACTTCATCATCCGCCGCTGCGAGTCGATCCGCGCCCAGCGGGATTGCCACCCGTGCGCATCGATCGGATAGGTCACGAACTCGAAGTCCTTCCCCAGCTCCATCAGTCGCTGCACGAGTCGCACCGCGTCCTGGTACTGCACGTTCCCGTCGACGAGCCCGTGCTGCAGGATGAGCTTGTCCTGCAATCCCTCGGCGTAGTTGATCGGCGCGCTCACGCGGTAGGCGGTCGTGTCGTCGGCCGGAGCGCCGTTCAGGATGCGCGCCGTGTAGCCGTGGTTGTAGTGCGACCAATCCGTCACCGAGCACTGGGCGACGCCGCCTTGGAAGACGCCCGGGTGCTGGAAGAGCGCCATGAGCGTGAAGAACCCTCCATACGAGCACCCGAACAGGCCGACCTTCTTCGGGTTGACGCCATAGCGCTCGGCGAGCACCGGGATCGCCGCGACCGCCGACTTCACGTCGCGGTCGCCCATCGAGCGATAGATGTCGGTGCGCATGTCGCGCCCGTAGCCCGAGCTGCCACGGTAGTCGAGCACGACGTACGTCACGCCCTTCGCGGTGAGGTACTGCGCCGTCTGCGAGCCGCCATGCGCGCTCGAGCCGGCGAACGTCTTGTGCACGCCCTGCGCATAGCCCGCGCCATGGATCTCCATGACCGCCGGCCGGTTCGGGTGCTGCACGAGCGGCTTGTAGACGCGCGCGAAGACCGGCTTCCCCATGTCGTCGTTGAACGAGATGAACTCCGACTCGGGCCACGGGATCCTGTAGAACGCGTCGGTCCCCGAGCGCGTGATGCGCGTCGCGCGCTGGCCGGCGCGCAGCGGCTGGATGTAGAGGTCCTGCAACTCCGTTGGGTGGCTCCACCGGAACGCGAGCGTCTGTCCGTCGGGTGACGGCACCGGCTGGATCTCGCCCTCGCCGAGCTCATCGATGCGCACGAGCGCACCGCCGTTGAGCGGCAGTTCGTAGAGATGCAGTTCGTTCGGATGGTTCACGCCGGCGGTGATGCGCCACTTCGTCCCGTCGTTCGCGCGCGAGATGCCGCGGATCTCCCACTCGCCGCTCGTGAGCGCGCGCTTCGCGCCGTCCATCGCGACGACGTACAGATGCGCCCACCCCGTCTCCTCGCTCGTGATGGCGAGATGCTCGCCATCGGGGAGGAACTCCATCCACGAGGGGCCGAGCCATCCCTGCGCCTGGCCCGCACCGCCGAACCACGCGTCGTCATGGATGTGGTGCAGCACGCGCTCGTGCTTCCCCGTCTCCGGATCGACGAGCACGATCCAGCGGTCCTTGTGGTCGAGCGACTGGAACTCGACGACGAACCGCGTGCCCTGGTCGTTCCACCTCGCCCTGACGGCCGTGACGCGCTTGCCGCCGAACTTCCCCGTGTCCGCCTCGACCGCGATCGCCTTCACGCTGTCGGGCGTCGCGAACGGATCCGCCTTCACGATCATCGCCTTCCGCACCGCGACCGGCGCGCCGACCTTCGGGCGCGCGGTGCGTTGCACGACGACACCGCTGTCGTTCACGTAGTCGCTGTACGTCGTCTGCGTGGACTGCACGCGCGGCGTGACGACCCACGTCGCGTACTTGCCGCCGGCCGGTACCTCGAGGAACGAGAGCGACTCGCCCTCCTTGTACGGCACGGTGATCGGCTGTGGCGCGCGCTCGGTCACCGCGCGCCGGTACGCGCTGTCGCGGTCCTGCTTCGACTTGCGCGCGAACTCGAAGATCTCGCGCTGCTGCCGCACGAGTTCGGCCTTCGCCTTGTCGGTGCGGCCGGTGTCGCGCTGCTGGTACGCGCGCGTCAGCTGGCGCAGCGTCCCCGTCTCGGGGTCGAGCGACCAAAGGTTGCGATCCTCGATCCACCGCACCTCGCGTTCGTCGGCGGTCCACTGCGGGTTGATGCCATCGACGCGGGCGAGAAGGAGACGCGATTCGCCGCCGTTCCGCCCCGCCTTCCAGTAGCGCAGCTCGCCGCGGTGGAACCAGACGGCGCGCCGCGCGTCACGCGTGTGCCGCATCTGCGTCGGCACGGCGAGCGCATCGAGCCGCTCCACGGATTCGACGCGACGGCCGTCGCGCGAGACGCGCCACCAAGGATCGTCCGGCTGGTTGCCGACGAGGATGGGCTGCGGGTCGAGCGAGTACTGGAAGTAGATCCACTGTCCGTCGGGGCTCCACCGCGGCGACGTGACGCCGCCGCCGAGCCACCGGCTCGCGATCGTCGAGTCGAGCGGGATCTCGAACCGCGGGTCGCGCGCCGACTTGTCGAGCGCCGACTGGCGCAGCGGCAGCGTCACCGGATCCTCGGCGCGACGCGCGGTCGAGGCGCGAGCTCCCGAGTTCGACGTCGCGAGCCCCTGCGCCACGAGGTCGTGGATGCCGGCGAGCGGGGCGATCGCGAGGATGCTCGCGACGAGCAGCGGCCATCGACCGTTCTTCATCGTCATCTCCACCTCGTGTGAGCCATCGCTACCGATTCGCCGGACGCGCCGCGCGAGCCGAATCGACCATCGCCTTCACGTCGCGCATCAGCGTGGGACCGTGGTACGGCACGCCGCCCTTCACCGTCCATTCGACGCCGGCGGTGCGCTCCTCGCGTCCGTTCACGATGCGCGTCGTGCCGCCGGGATAGAGCACCTTCAGGTCCTCGAGCGGGTTGCCGTCGACGACGATGAGGTCGGCGAGGAAGCCGGCACGGACGCGGCCGAGCCGCGACTCCTCGCCGAGGAGGCGGGCGGCGTTGCCGGTGCAGTGCTGGATCACCTTGAGCGGGT
>CAYSAR010000039.1:0-13351 GCA_964428985.1 uncultured Gemmatimonadaceae bacterium
GATGAGCGTCGGCGTCGCCGCACGGCCATCGAGCGTGCGATGCGACTCTTGGACGGCACGGCCAGCGTCGGGCTTCACGATGCGCAGCTCGAGTGACGGCACCAGCGCGACGAGCCGCGCGATGTACGGCACGGTGTTGACCGAGTCACTGCAACCGTCGACGGCAACGACGAGGAGCTTCCAACTGCCCGGGATCGCCTGCGCCTTCGCGAGGATGTCGGTCGGCACCTGTCCCTCATCCCAGTGCTTCTGCCACTGGGCCTTCCGGGAGTTCGCATTCGCGAGGAAGGTCGCGAAATCCTCGCCGCTCGCATGGAGCGCGAGGAGCGTCGAGTCGGCGATAGGCTCGGTGCAGCGCGAGACGGTCGCGGCGGAGGGGCCCGGCGCGGCGGTGCCGACGGCGAGCGAGAGGGCGAGGAACAGCACGGGCGTCCCGGGTTGGGGTCCCCCGAAAGATGCCGGGGCGCGACTCGCCTTGTCCATCGAGCCGACGACCGGTACCCTCCGCCGATGGAGAAGTGGCTCGAATACGCCGCCGTCACGACCGGCCTCATCACCGTCTGGCTGAGCACGCGCCAGCGCATCGCGGCGTGGCCGGTCGCGCTGCTGAACGCCGCGCTCTATTTCGCCGTGTTCTTGCGCGACGGCCTCTACGCGAACATGTGCCTCCAGGTCGTCTTCTTCGCGCTCTCGTGCTATGGCTGGTACGAATGGAAGTTCGGCGGTACTGGGCGCACCGAGCTCCCGGTCACGCGCGCGACACGCCGACTCGCGCCACTCCTCGTCCTCGCCGGCGTGCTGATGACCGTCGCGATCGGCTTCCTGCTCTCGTGGGCCGCCGGCCACGACGTCTCCACGGCGACTCGCGTCCGGCTCGTCACCTGGGTCGACGCCGCGACGACGAGCACGAGCCTCGTCGCCCAGTGGATGCTCACGCGCAAGCTGCTCGAGAACTGGATCGTCTGGGTCGTCGTCGACGTCGTCTACGTCGGCCTCTTCATCGAGTCCGGCCTCCTGCCGACGGCCGGGCTGTACGTCGTCTTCACCGGGCTCGCGACCGCGGGATACTTCCAATGGAAGCGCACGCTGCGCGCGTGACGCGCGTCGTGCTGATCGGCCCCGAGGCGAGCGGCAAGACGACGCTCGCGAGTGAACTCGCGGCGGAGTTCGGCGCGCCGTGGACGCCGGAGGCGGCGCGACTCTTCGCCGAATCGTGGCCCGAACCGCTCTCGCTCGAGACCGTCGCGCCGATCGCGCGGCTCTCGATGCGCCTCGAGGACGAGGCGCTCGCGGCGATGGACGCGTCAGACGGCGCTCGGCGATTGCTGATCCGCGACACCGACCTCGTCAGCACCGTCGTCTACTCGCGGCACTACTACGGCACGGTCGAGGCGTGGATCGAACGCGAGGCGCGGGCGCGGCGCGCGGACCTCTACCTGCTCTGCCGTCCGGACCTGCCCTGGTTCCCCGATGGCGTGCGCGACCGGCCGATGCTTCGCGAGGAGCTCTTCGACCAGTTCCGGCGCGAGCTTGAGGCCATGGGAGCGCGGGTAGCCCATCTCTCGAAGGTCGGCGATCTGCGACGCACACTCGCACGAGACTTCGTCTCGCACATGCTCGCTCACACAGTTGAAGCTGATGTTCGCCGCGAACGCTGACGATCGGCTTGCGGACTACTCTGTTGAACTCAGCCGTTCGAATCAGAACGCGATTGTCGCTGTCGCCGCGACTCCGCCCAATAGATCCAGACGCCCACAGCGAGCCCGGAGAGCGAGTGGTCAAGCCAACCGTTTCCGACTTGCGCGAGCGACAGCAGTCCAACCGTCCCGAGAAAGCCTAGCAGACTCTTAAAAACCGGATGACGGTTATCCCATGAAGGGATGTCAAGAATTCGCAGCGCCATTTGTCTCCCTCCCAGCCATTAAGACGCGAACGCGCAAACCAGGAAATTAATCGCTTGATCCGCAGCCTCCTCAACAGACGCCGCAAGTGCACCTGCAGCTGGATTGCCCACCAAAACCCCGATGAACGCGCCGACGACGTCCTTCGCTACAACCTTCCATGCCTTGAAATGTGTCGCGGCACAGTACGCGATGCCTTGCCTCGGAACATAAGATGCGTAGCTGAACACCGAAGGAGCGCGCGACGATGAGGCGGCAGCATCATAGAAGCATGTTTGGGGCTCGTCTGCCAGCGTCAGACAATTGCCGTACACGAGTTCCAGCGAGTCAGATGTTGCCACCAAGCCATTATTGACGACCCAGTAATCAAGCTCCGTTGACCATGAGAAACAGAATGCAAACTGCGCCGACCCGGAGAGTGCTCATCTTCTGCCCCATTTTCGAGAATCGATCATGTGAGCGACGATGCGAAGGTGCTACGCCGAGTCAAGGTTCGCAAGGGTGACCTTGTGATACGCTTCCTGCCAAACGTGTCTCTTTGACACTACAATACAGTCGCGGTGTCCAGTCTGTAGACGAACTCGGCGATCGTCCGGACCGCCCTCACGTAGAACCCGGGCTGGATCCGCTCGAAGTCGTCGGTCGGCTTGTGGTAATCCGGATGATCCTCGACGCCGAAGTAGACGAACGGGATCCCGACCGCGTGGAACGCGCCCTGATCGGACTGGCGCGTCCAGTCGTATTGCCCGCCGCCGCTGTCATGGCCGAGACGTAGCGAAACGGCGGCGTCGGGCACGAGGCTTTCGAGGATCGGCCGCATCCGCGGATACGGCGTCGCGCCGGCCGCGTACAGCTCGCCGTTGTCGTTCCGCGAGACCATGTCGAGGTTCACGTTTGCCACGATGCGCGATCGTTCGAACGGCGTGCGCGCGACGAACGCGCGCGCGCCGACGAGCCCCATCTCCTCGGCGTCCCAGAGCGCGAACACGATCGTGTGCTTCGGCGGGTGCGCCTTGAAGTGCGCCGCCATCGCGAGCACCGCCGCCGTCCCTGACGCGTTGTCATCGGCGCCATTGTAGATCTGGCCGTTGCGCGTGCCGACATGGTCGAAGTGCGCGCTCACCACGAGCACGCGCTCGGGCGCCTGTGTGCCCCGCACCTGTCCGAGCACGTTCACGCCGCGCACGGAGTCGGTGCCGGAGCGCCGCGGCATCGCGAACGCATGCTCGAAGCCCACGCCGACCGGGTCGAGTCCGATGCGCCGGAACTCGCTCACGAGCCACGCGCGTGCCTTCGCGTTCTCGGGCGTCATCGCGCCGCGACCCGCCATCGAGTCGTGCGCGAGCCGCGCGACGTCGCCGATCAGGCGAGCCGAGTCGATCACTGGCAAGGTCGAGGTCTGGGAGTCCTGCGCGACGCCGCCGGCACGGCACCCGGCGAAGATGGCGAGCGTGCAGGCGAGCGCGAGCGTTGCGGGGCGGCGGAGCATCGAGGTTCCGGGGCTAGGGACGCCCCGAAACGTAAGCGACGGGCCGCATGACGACGAACCGGGCCTGGAACTCGTTCGCGTCGATCGGCGGCTCGGCGCGCGCCGTCGGCCGGAGTTCGAGCAACCGCACGCGGAGCGCACCGACGGTCCGCGAGCTCGGCCCGAACTGGTCATTGGATTCGAGCGTGAAGACGGTCTCGTCGCCGACCTCCGACGCGAGCGAGACCTCCACGCGCGCGGAGCCGGCATGCACGCACTGGATGAGCGCATCGGTGGGACACCGTCCGTCGGCCGCGATGTCGCGGAACCGAAGCACCATCGAGCCCTCGCGCAGGACGGCGAGCCCACCGGCGTCGAGCCAGAACGGCTCGCCGAGCTGCACGTCGCGACGGACCTGCGTCGGCGAACCGCAGGCCGACGGGACCAGCGCAGCGAGGGACGCGATCGCGAGCGTGAGCAGTGTGACGGAACGATGGCGCATTTGACCGTTATACCCGGATGGGCACCGGGGTGTCACTCTTGAGGTGCAGAGGGGAGATGGGAGATGGGAGGAGCGCGCCGGAGACTGCCGGCGCGCGATGCGCGATAGGGAAGAGGGGCGGCCGAACGGCCGCCCCCCTCACATCTCACATCTCACATCTCACATCTCACATCTCACATCTCACACCTAGCACATCCGATCCGCGCAGCTCAGAAGGCCACCACCCCTTCTACCATGAGCCCCTTGAAGTTCGCGCCGTTCCGGATGTCGGTCGAGACGAATCCCTTATAGTCCTGGTTCACGTACTCGGCCTTCATCATGAGCGTCGGGGTGACGAACCAGCCGCCGCCGAAGTTCGTGCGGGTGACGGTGATGTCGGTGCCCGCCGCGGCGCCGAGGTCGCCCTCGACCGTGTTCCAGCGCGCGCCGAGGTAGAGCTTCTCGCCCAGGAAGCGGTAGAGGCCTTCGGCCATGTACTGCTTCACCTGCCGATCCGCGGTCTCGTTCTGCGCCTTGCCCTCGGCGACCTCGTACATCCCGAAGAACTCGGCGCCGCGGAACTTGATGAAGGGGTTGATGACCCACGACGTGCTGTTGTCGCGGAATCCCGGGTTGAGCCGCCCCGAGCTGTAGTTCGCCGACTCGGTCGCGGCGGTGTTCTCGATCACCTGGTAATAGCGCGACCCCGCACGGTCACCCGCGTAGAGCACGTTGCTGCCGGCGCTCGGCTGCGTGCGATACGAGCCGGTGAGGCGCACGCGGAGGTCATCGTTCATCTGGCGGTCGTGACCCAGCTTGAACATCACCGCCTTCGAGCGGTCCTCGGGGATGTCGACGCGGCCGCGGCTCTCGCCGTTCGTCGCACCGACCACCGCGAGCCATCCGTCCTTCTGCACGATCGCCTCGGCGCCGATCTCCGTCGAGAAGGCATCCATGATCGCGTTCCCGACGAACGGGTTGTACATCGCCTGCCCGTTGTCCGACCGCCGGAACTGCATGTCGCCATAGTTCACCTGGAAGTGCCCGACCTTGAGCGTCGTGTACTTCATCAGGCTGTGGAGGACCGGCACATCGAGGGGCGACTCATCGACCTGGAGATAGCCATCCTTCACCCAGGTCTCGTTGTGATGCCGCGACGAGAGGTAGCTCGTGAGCTGGACGCGCACGCCCGGCGCGATCTGCGCGTGCAGGTAGAGATTCGCGACCGCGTTGTTGAAGCCGCTGCCGATCTCCTTCAGCCGATTGCGGTCGACGAGGTTCCCCGGCGGCGCGGTCGGCACCGAGTCGGCGGTGTTCGAGTGCTTGAGCGCCTGGAACTGCTGCGTGAAGGCCGCTCCCCACTGGATCTGGAGACCACGCCAAGGCGCGCCCGGATCCTTGGACGTCTCGAACATGTTGATGCCGCGCTGATCCTGCGGCCGGAAGTAGCGGATCGTGATCGGCTGCACGAGCGAATCGGGCACCGTCATCTGGGCAGGAAGCGGCGCCGCCACGGCGCTGGCCGCGAGGGCCGTGAGGAGGAGCGTGCGGGTGGTTCTCATCGCGAGATCCCTCGTTGGGATGTGTGTGGCTACTGGAGCAGCAGGTCGAATCCGACGGTCACCATCTCGTTCACCTTCAACGTGCCGAGCATGAGCTTCGGGGGCTGGACGCCCCACTCGGTCATCTTGAGCGCGTACGTCCCCTTCACGCGCAGGCCCTTCTCGCCCTCGGCCGCGAACTCGACCGGGAACGTGATCGCCTTCGTGACGCCCTTGATCGTGAGCTCACCGGTCAGCGTGCCCTTCGCTGGCGCGCCGGCGGCGGGCGTGGCCTCGTACGACGTGAGCGTGAAGGTGATCTCGCCATGCTTCTCGGCGGCGAGCGCCTTGCGCATGTGCCCGTTCATCGTCCCGTTGTCGCAATCGAGCTTCATTGTCGGGATCGTGAGCGTCGTCGTAGCGGCGGGCGCATTGCCGGCCACGACCGCGGCGGTCGTGCCCTCGCCCAGCAACGTGAGAGCGGCCTCCATCGCCGGTGCCTTGCACGACCAGTCGCGCACCGTCGACTTGCCGTCGAACCAGAGCTTGCTCTCTGGCGCGATGGTGAGGACCTGCTGGGTATCGACGGGCCGCCAGGCCGCGGCGACCATGGTGAGGGCAACGGCGGCGAGTGTGCCGCGGAGTATCGTGGTCGTGGTCATCGGTCGGGCTCCTTGGGGTCGATTCCCTCGTCGCACGGCCACCGTGCGATCCGTGGCCTGAGTATCGTTGTGGGGGATTCTCCGGACCGTAGGGAACTGCCGGAACTTTCGTACGGGTCGCGGCGCCCCCTGCGTAGGGTTTTCTCCCACAGCGCAGGATTGTCCAAGCCGTTGCCAAGCCTCCACGTGCACCCTTCGAGGCAGTCATGCCCTCGCCGATGACCTACTCCCGGCGGACCTTCGTCCGCGCCGGCAGCGGCGCCCTCGTCGCGCTCGCGGCCGGCTGCCGGAGCGAGACGGTCCTCGAGCCGCACGTGACGCACGGCTTGCCGCGACTCTCGGCTCGTCCGTCGACGTTTCCCTTCTTCCGATTGGATTCCGGACTTCACGACGTCTCGATCGGTGGGACGCGCCTGCTTTGCTACTTGCCGCGCGCGGCCAAGGCGCGGGGCCGGGCGCCCGTCCTCCTCTTCATGCACGGCGCGAACCGGAACCCGCAGCCGTTCATCGAGGCACACCGCCCGTACGCCGACGACGTCGGCGTCATGGTCGTCGCGCCATACTCCGTGTCGTTCAACTGGGACGCGGTGAACGGTGCGTTCGGCGATGACATCGTCGCGCTCGACGTCATGCTGCAGTGGGTGTTCTATCAGGTGCCGGCCGACCCGCAGGCGATCGCCATCAGCGGTTTCTCCGATGGCGCCGGCTATGCGCTCTCGGTGGGACGCGCCAACGGCGATCTCTTCCGGCGGCTCGTCGCATACGCCCCGCACTCGCTCTATCCGGTCACGACGGTGCACCGACCTCCGGTGGTCATCTATCACGGCACGCACGATAGCATCGTTCCGTTCGGTCTCTCCTCAGAGTACATCGTGCCGGAGTTGAGGGCCGACGGTCATGAGGTCGAACTGGTGTCGTTCGAGGGGGGCCATGCCGTCCCGCTCGCCGCGCTCGAGGAGGTCGTCAACGACCTCGGCGCGCGTGCCGGCTAGGCATCACCCGACGACTCAGCAGATGATCGCGTCGGGATACCCCGGCGGGTGGGCCCAGGCCTTGAGCAACAACGTCGTCGCGCCGAGCACCGGCATGCGGCTCTCGATCCGCACGGGGACGCGGCACTCCGCGTCGTTCAGGAAGACCCGGATCGTCCCCGTGCCGCGGTAGCGCTTCGGGTCCCGCACTTCCATCGTGACGAGTCGCGTCGCGAACCGACCCGCCGGCGTCCGGATCGTGTCGCCGGCGCTGATCGTGACCACCGTCGGGTTGCGCGCCGCATCGAAGTGTCGTTCGATGCGTAGCGTCGTGTCACGGTCAATCGGTAGCGTGCGAATGAAGTAGAGGAACGAGAGTTCGTCGAGGGGATCGACGGTCGCGAGGGTCCCGCTCGGCCCTTCGGCATCGCGCCACGAACCACTGTCGGCGTGGATGCGCACGTCCTCGCGCGAGCGCGAGAGTGGATGCCGTTCCTCTTTCACGAAGCGCAGCGTCGCGAAGCGGTCGGGGTCGATCCATGACGACGTGCGGTCGACGCCCCGGATCGGCCCCTTCCCTGCCTCAAGTTCGAACCGGAGGCGCCACGCGCCGACGCCATCGACGTCGACCGGCCCTTCGATCCAGAGACGTCCTTCCCCCACGCGGCCCAGCCGTTGCACGCGGACCTCGTACTCGAGCGACTCGCCGAGCCGGAAGGGGAACGCACGGTCGCCCAGCCCGGCGGTCTCCACGATGCCCTGGGCGCGGGCCGACTCCCCGGTCGAGGCCGAGAGCACGACGAGCAAGGTGACCAGAGTCACGTGAGGGATGCGCGCGAAGGGCATGGCGGAAGCATCGACCGAAGGGCAGCGGGCGGCTATCGGGAGAAGGGAGCCCGAAGGTCGGGGAAACCCTGCCGGAACCCGGAACGCCACCGCGGTGGGACGTGTACGACGCAATCGAAGGAGCGCCGCAAGGTTGCACCAATCGTCTGGCCGATTCAATGGAGGGACCGATGTCCAAGCTCAAGAGGTTGAATCCGTTGGTCGCTGCGGTCGCGATCACGGCACTGATGGCCCCATCGATCGCGAACGCGCAAGGCGGCTGGGTGCGCGGCTACTTCGACTTCTTCGACCACATGTGCTACCCATGCACGGGGCCGATGGAGACAAACCCGTTCTGCACGTGTCAGGCGAAGGAGCCGGATGAGCAAAGCATGGCGTTCCGCCTCTAGCGACTGGCAGGACCGGCGCGCGCGACTCCTTGCCCTCGCGCTGGTGACGATGGTGACGGCGGCGGCGTGCAAGCCGGTGCGGGCTCCTGAGGTCGGTAGGATCGCGTTGGAGAGCGGGGCGGCGATCGGTTCGGTTGCCGCCCCGCATGGCGAGAGCGTGGTGCTCGTGCTCTCGCCGGAGCACTGCGTCTCGTGCGACGTCGACCTCGCGAAGTGGTTCGCGCCGGGTCGTGACTCGACGGTGCCGGTGTCCGTCGTCTTGACGCGCGAGCCGACGCCAGACGAGGCGCGCACCATCGCCTTGCTGCGGCTCCCCGTCGCCGGTCGCACCGCGCCTGGCACGGAGATCGACTCGCCCTGCGTCCTGCGATTCCGCGACGGCGCGCCCGTCACCCATTCCTGCGAGGATGGTCGATGAAGCCGATGATGGCGCTCGGGGCGTGCGCCCTGACGCTCGGCACCGCCGCCTGCGCGACGCAGGAAGCTTCAGCGACCGTCGAGGCGGGGGCGGGGATCACCCTCGTCGATAGCCTCGTCCTCGTCGAGACGCCGCAGGCGTTCATCGGGCGTCCGACGCATGTCGCGGCGAGCACGGCGTACGGCTACTTCATCTCCGATGCGTTCTCGCGCACGGTCATGCGCGTGAATCCCGCGGGCAGCGTCGATCTCGTGATCGGCCGGCGAGGCTTCGGGCCCGGCGAGTTCGAGGCGCCCTCGACGGTGCTCGCCACCGACGATTCCCTGCTCTTCGTCGCCGACCAGGCGCGCGGGGGCGTCGTCGTGCGCGATCTCGCGTCGGGCGAGGAGCGGGGACTCGTCCGCATCGAGGGCAACCGCCCGACGATGACGCTCGTCGGCGACACGGTCTTCGCCGGCACGGTGAACCACGCGCGCGGCACGGTGCTCGCGCGCTGGACGACCGCCGGGGACTCGGTCCAGTACTTCGGCGCGCTGCCGGCGGCGTACCTGCGCTCGCCGGTGCGGTCATTCATCCACAACGTCTCGCTCGATGCGTGGCACGACTCGATCGCGTACGTCGTCGGGCTCTCGGAGATGGTCTACATCGCGACGCTCGATGGCATCGTGCGGGACAGCGTCGTCGTACCGCGCGTGCGGCGGCGCGGCGTGCCGCGCGACGGCGAGCTCGCCGCGCTGCGCGACCCCCGCGCCATCGCCGAAGCGACGTCGCTCCCGTGGGCGCTCGGCGCGCTGAGCGATGGCCGGCTCGTCGTCGTCTTCGCCGATTCCGAGATGCGGCAGAACGCGCTCGGCGGGCGTCTCTTCGTGTCGGTGCTCGCGCGCGACGGGCGCGCGACCTGCACCGACCTGCCGGTACCGGGCGATGGGCATGAGCTCCCGCGCGTGGCGTTCGACGGCGATCGCATGCTCGTCCTCGAGCAACGCGTCGTCGATGGCAAGGCGGTGAGCGTGATGCGTCGGTACACCTTCGACGCCGGCTGCCCATCGACGGCCACATGATCCGACGCCCGGCGGTCATCGGAGCGCTGCTCCTCTGCGTCGCCGGTACGATCGGCGGCCAGACCGGCGGCGCCCTCCACGAGCCGGCCACCTGTCGCGGCCCGGATGCCCTCGGCCTTCGGATCAGCTTCCTCGATGTGGGCCAGGGCGCCTCCACGCTGCTGACGCTGCCCGACGGACGCCACGTGCTCATCGACGCCGGCCGCAGCGCCTCGCTCGCATCCGAACTGCTGTACTCGCGTGGCGTGCGGCAGGTCGCGCTCGTCGTCGCGACGCACAACCACGCCGACCACATCGGTGGTCTGCCTCTGCTGCTCTCGCGCTTCGACGTCGAGAACTTGCTCGAGAACGGCGTGCCGACGACGACGCGCGTCTACGGGGAGCTCGTCGCGGCGGCCTCCGGGGCGCGCGTGCGCGTGCTCGAGCCCACCGCGCGCACGTTGAACGTCGGCAAGCTCGCGCTGCGCGTGCTGCCACCGGCCGGCGGCGGCGCCGAGCCCGATCAGAACTCCCAGTCGCTCGGCATTATCGCGGAGTATGGCGAGTTCCGCGCCGTCTTCAGCGGCGATGCCGGCCGCCGCACGCTCGCGCATTGGCTCGCGACCGACACCATCCCGCGCGCGACCGTCGTCCTCGCGGGACATCACGGCGCCGCCGATGCGACGACACCCGAATGGGTCGCGGCGACGGCCCCCGCGGTCGTCGTGATCCCGGTCGGACCGAACGCGTATGGGCATCCCTCGCTCGCCGCGCTCGCGCTCTGGGCCTCGCCCGAGCGGCTGATCCTGCGCACCGACGAGAACGCGCCGGTCGAGATGCGGGGCTGCGAGGACGGTGGCTATGCGATCGCGCCGCCGCGCCCGACGGACGACGAGCGATGAGCGAGCCGGCCGACGCCGCCCGCACCTACGTCGTCGATCGCATCGAGGGTGAGGGCGACGACGCCATCGTCCTGCTGCTCACCGACGATGGCGACGAGCTCCAGGTGCGCCGCGCCGAATTCGGCGAGGACGCGAACGTCGAGGAAGGGGCGGTCTACCGCATGAACCCGCGCTCCCTCGATTGGCGCACCGCGCGCCGCGAACGCGCCGAGGAGCGCCGCCGCCGCGAGACCGCCGGCCGCACGATGCGCGAGTTGCGGAAGCGGGATCCGGGCGGGGATCTGGACCTCTGATGGAACGCATTCGGCCTGCCCCGTCATGCGCCGGCTTGACAAATCAAAAACGGTTGATGTATACTCCGGCCGTGACCACCGCCATTCGCCCTCGCGGACGGAAGACCGACGATGCGGTCGCCCTCGACCGGGCCGCCGAGCTCTTCCATGCCCTCTCCGACCGCACGCGACTCGCGATCATCCAGATGCTGCGCTCGGGGGAGCGCTGCGTCTGCGAGCTCCAGGATGAGCTCGACGCGGCGCAATCACGGCTCTCATTCCACCTGAAGGTCCTTCGTGACGCGGGGCTCGTCGCCGACCGTCGCGAGGGGCGTTGGGCGTACTACCGCATCGTGCCCGAGGCGCTCGCCGAGGTGCATGACGCGACGGTCGGGCTCAAGCCGAGCCAGACGTCGCTGCCTGTGCGCCAGTCGGCGTGCTGCCTCTGATTTCTTTTTCATCTCACGTATCAACGTTTCTTGATCTCTTCCACTCGAGGACCAGATGACCGCCCCGACGCGATCGACACCCATCCCGACGACACTCGACGACCTCCGCACCACCGTCCGCGAGCGCTACGGCGCCGCGGCCGCGAAGGTCAGCGCCGGCGACACCCAGCCGGCGAGCTGCTGCGGCCCCGCGAACGGGAGCTCCGGCTGCTGCGGGACCACGACCGAGACATGGGATCCCATCACCGCTGACCTCTACGACAAGGCGCAGACGGCGGGATTGCCCGCCGAGGCGGTCCTCGCCTCGCTTGGTTGCGGGAACCCGACCGCGCTCGCCGAGCTGCGTGAAGGCGAGGTCGTCCTCGACCTCGGCTCCGGCGGCGGCATCGACGTCCTGCTCTCGGCCCGGCGCGTCGGACCGACGGGCAAGGCGTACGGACTCGACATGACCGACGAGATGCTCGCGCTCGCCCAAGCGAACAAGGCGAAGGCCGGCGCGACGAACGTCGAGTTCCTGCGGGGTACGATCGAGGCGATCCCCCTGCCGTCGGACTCCGTCGACGTGATCATCTCGAACTGCGTGATCAACCTCTCGGGGGACAAGCGCCAGGTGCTGAAGGAGGCGTTCCGCGTGCTCAAGCCGGGAGGTCGCTTCGCGGTGAGCGACGTCGTGACGCGCACGGGCTTGCCGGCCGAGGTGAAGGCGAGCATGCCGCTCTGGACGGGCTGCGTGGCCGGCGCGCTGGAGGAGGATGAGTTCGTCCGGCTGCTGACCGACGTCGGCTTCACCGAGGCGAGCATCGAGCCGACGCGCGTCTACTCGCGCGACGACGCCGCCGCGCTGCTCGAGGGAACCGGCGTCGACGCGCGCCTCGCCGACGACGTCGCCGGGCGCGTCATGAGCGCGTTCGTGCGCGCGACGAAGCCGCTGCCGGGCAAGCGCGTCTGCGGCTGCGACGATGGGTGCTGCCGATGACCGCGCGCGGCCGGTGGTCGCTCCACCGGCCCACGACGACTGCTCCCACCTGCCTCTATTGCACCGCGTTGATCATGTCGAAGATCGGCAGGTACATCGCGACGACCATGCCACCGACGACGACGCCGAGGAACACGATCATCATCGGCTCGAGCAGCGAGAGCAGGCCACTGACCGCCGCGTCGACCTCCTCGTCGTAGAAGTCGGCGATCTTGCTGAGCATCTCGTCGAGACCACCGGTCTGCTCGCCGACGGCGATCATCGAGATGACCATCGGCGGGAAGACTTGCGAGCGCGCGAGCGGGGCCGAGATCGTGTCACCGCCGGCGATCGAGGCGCGCGACGCGAGGATCGCGTCCGACACGACGCGGTTGCCGGCCGTCTTCGCCGTGATCTCGAGGCCATCGAGGATGCTGACGCCCGAGCTGATCAGCGTGCCGAGCGTGCGCGTGAAGCGGCTCACCGCCGACTTGCGCAGCACGTCGCCGAGGACCGGTGCCTTGAGGAGCATGCGGTCGATCGCGAGTTGGCCGTTGCTCGTCGCGTAGTACCGCTTGAGGCCCTGGAAGGCGAAGAAGAGCCCGAGACCGACCGCCCACCAATAGCTTTGCAGGAAGTTCGACAGCCCGATGACGATGCGCGTCGGCAGCGGCAGCGAGAGGCCGACCGACGCGAACATGTCCTCGAACGTCGGGATGACGAAGAGGAGCAGCACGGTGATCGCGGCGCCGGCGACGCCCATGATGACGCCGGGGTAGATCATCGCGCCCTTCACCTTGCGGACCAGCGCGTCGTTCTTCTCCATGAACGTCGCGAGGCGCATGAGGATCGTGTCGAGGATACCGCCGGCCTCGCCGGCGGCGACCATGTTCACGTACAGCTCGGTGAACGCGTTCGGGTGCTTCGCGAGCGCGTCGGCGACGGTGTGGCCGCTCTCGACGTCGAACACGACTTGGCGCGTGACCGCCTGGAGCACCGGGTTCTCCGACTGCTTCGACAGGATGTCGAGCGCCTGCACGAGCGGCAGGCCGGAGT
>CAYSAR010000040.1:0-13205 GCA_964428985.1 uncultured Gemmatimonadaceae bacterium
GTCGGGGAAGCGGCGCGGGTTGTAGCGCGATGGCGCCTTCGGGAGCGCGGCGAGCATCGCCGCCTCGGCGACGGTGAGCTCGCGGACCGGACGCCCGAAGTACCGCTGCGCCGCCGACTCCACGCCGTACGCGCCGGCCCCGAGCGAGATCTGGTTCAGGTAGAGCTCGAGGATGCGCTCCTTGGAGAAGCGCGCCTCGAGCTGCCGCGCGACCTTCGCCTCGCGGAACTTGCGCACGAGGTTGGACAGCGCACTCTTCGCGCGCGACGTCGACGGCAACTGCGCCGGGAAGACGTTGCGCGCGAGCTGCATCGTGATCGTCGAGAAGCCCTCGGCGAAGCTCATCGCGCGCACGTTCACCCAGAGCGCGCCGAGCACGCGCACATAGTCGATCCCCTCGTGGTCCCAGAACCGCTTGTCCTCGGTGATGACGAACGCGTCGATCACGTGGCGCGGGATGCTGTCGAGCGTAACGACCGACCGGCGCTCGAGGCCGACCTCGGCGATGAAGCGGCCGTCGGCGGCATAGAGGCGCGCCGGCTGGCTCGGTCGGTACTCGTCGAACTGCGCGACGGAGGGACAGACGTCCCCGCGGCAGAGGAACCAGGTCCACCAGACGCTGAAGACGATGAGGCCGAGGACGGCGAGCCCCGCGGCCACCGCGGCGCCGATGAGGACGGTGCGCCGGCTCGGCCGGAGGGAGCGCGGGAGGCGGACGCGCGGGAATCTGATCGGGGACATCTCTCCGGAAGCTAGGCCGCGGCGAGGGAGCGGGCAACGAGAACGCCGGTCAGGAAGCGGTGTGCCGCACGCCGCGCCGCATGCACTTCCGCGCCCGCAGGCCATACCTTTGTCCCATGCACTCCGTTCCACCGGCCATCACGACGGGCGACGGCGCCGACCTCGTCACCGAGCTCACCTGGCGCGGGCTGCTCCACCAGCAGACCGAGGGGTGCGCGGCGGCGCTCGCGCGCGGTCCGGTCACCGGGTACTGCGGCTTCGACCCGACGGCCGAGAGCCTCCACGTCGGCAACCTCGTCTCGATCCTCGGACTCGTGCGGCTCGCGCGCGCCGGCCACCGCGCGGTGGCGCTCATCGGCGGCGGGACGGCGATGATCGGCGACCCGAGCGGCAAGTCGGAGGAGCGGCCGATGCGCGACGCCGCCGAGATCGCGGCGAACGCGCGGCTCATCGAGGCGCAGGTCCGCCGCATCATGGAGTCGGCGCTCGGCGAGGCGGCCGCGACGCGACTCATCGTGCGCGACAACATCGCCTGGCTCGGCGAGACGCCGCTGATCTCGTTCCTGCGCGACGTCGGCAAGCACTTCACGATCAACTGGATGATGCAGAAGGACTCGGTGAGGTCACGCCTCGACGGCGGCATCTCGTTCACCGAGTTCTCGTACATGCTGCTCCAGGCGTACGACTTCCTGCGGCTGCATGAGTCGGACGGCGTGACGCTGCAACTCGGCGGCAGTGACCAGTGGGGCAACATCACCGCCGGGACCGAGCTGATCCGGCGTGCCGCGCGCGGCGAGGCGCATGGCCTCACGTTCCCGCTGCTCACCGACGCGTCGGGGAAGAAGTTCGGCAAGACGGAGGCCGGCGCGGTCTGGCTCGATGCGTCGCGCACGAGTCCGTACCGCTTCTACCAGTTCTGGATCAACGCCGACGACGCCGAGGTGGGGCGGCTGCTGCGCACGTTCACGCTGCTCGACCGCGCGGCGATCGAGGCGCTCGAATCGGCGCACGCCGCCGAGCCGCACCAGCGCGGCGCGCAGCGCGCGCTCGCGCGCGAGGTGACGACGCTCGTGCACGGGGCCGACGCGGCGGCCGTCGCCGAGCGCGTGTCGCGGACGGTGTTCGACCGCCATGCGGACGCGCACGCGCTGACCGACGCCGTCTTCGTCACGCTCGCGCAGGAGATGCCGTCGGGGACGGTGTCGGTCGCCGATGGGACGATCGATGTGCTGCCGCTGCTCGAGTCGGCGTTCTCGCTCTCGCGCACGGCGGCGCGCAAGCTCGTGCAGCAGGGCGCGGTGTCGGTGAACGGCGCGAAGCTCGCCGCCGGTGCGACGACGGTGCCGGCCGGCGATGCGGTGCGGGGGCGCTGGCTCCTCGTGCGGAAGGGCGGGCGCGACATCGCGATCGGACAGGTCGCGAACGCCTGAGCGCGCTCGCGCGACGTCCTCACTCGGCTGTCGGGAGCTCCACCCAGAACGTGCTCCCCTTCCCGGGCTCGGAACGCAACCCGACCGAGCCCTGCATGCGGCTCACCGCCTTGCGCACGATCGCGAGCCCGAGCCCCATGCCGTGGTACGTCGTGGGCGTCGCGGCGCGCTCGAAGAGGCCGAAGAGCCGCTCGCGCGCCTCGGGCGCGATGCCGATGCCGTTGTCGGAGACGCAGATGCGCGTGCGGTCGCCCTCCTCCTCGGCGGTGATGCAGACGTTCGGCGTCACGCCCGGCTCGACGAACTTCACCGCGTTGTCGAGCAGGTTCGAGATGCATTGCACGAACGTCGCCTCGTGCCCCATGACGCGCGGGAGCCGTCCCTTCACCTCGACCTTCGCCTGCGGCATCTGGAGTTCGGGGCGCTCGGCGACGAGCTCGCGCACGACGCGGTCGGCGTCGACCGGCTCGAGCACCGGTTCCTCATGGCCGAGCTTCGCGAACGCGAGCACGTCATTGATGAGCTTCTCCATGCGGTCGGTCGACGTGATGACGCGCTCGAGGTAGCGCGTGCCGTCGCCGAGCTGCGCGGCGTAGTCCTCGACGAGGACGTCGGAGAAGCCGCGGATCGCGCGCAACGGCGCGCGCAAGTCATGGGAGAGGGAGTACGAGAACGCCTCGAGGTCGCCGATCGACTCCTCGAGCATCCGCGTGCGTTCCCTAACGCGTTCCTCGAGGTCGCGCGCGTACCGTTCCAGCGTCCGCTTCGCGGCGAGGAGCGGCGAGATGTCGCGGGCGATCTTCGACGCCCCGATCACGCGCCCGTCCTCATCGATGATCGGCGAGACGGTGAGCGAGACATCGATGCGCGTGCCGTCCTTGCGCACGCGGACGGTCTCGAAATGGTCGACGCGCTCGCCTCGGTGGAACTTCTGGATGATGTCGGTCTCCTCGTGCTGGCGGTCGGGCGGGATCACCCGCATGATCGACTGTCCGACCATCTCGTCCTCGGTCCAGCCGAAGACGCGCTCGGCGCCGGCGTTCCAGCTCGTCACGATGCCATTGAGGTCCTTCGAGATGATCGCGTCGTCGCTGCCGGCGACGATCGCCGCGAGGCGGTTCGCGGCGAGCTCGGCGTGGCGGCGCTGCGAGATGTCGCGGAAGACGAAGACGACGCCGTCGAGCGCGCCGGTCGCGGTGCGGATCGGGGCGGCGGTGCCCTCGACCGGGTACGCGCCATGCGCGCCGCGCAACAGCGCGCCGACCGGCCAGCGCACCGGGCCCTCCGATTCGAGCGCCGCGCTCAGGGGCACGGCGAGCCGCGCGCCGGTCGCCTCGCTCGTGATGCGCAGCAGCGACTCGACCGGCCGGCCGGACGCGTACTCGGCCTCCCGCCCAAGCATCCGTTCGGCGACCGGATTCGCGAACGTCACCGCGCCCTCGACGTCGGTCGAGACGACCGCGTCGCCAATCGCCGACAGCGTGACGCGCAGGCGTTCCTCGATGCGCCGCCGCTCGGTGAGTTCCCGGGCGACCCAGGAGGCACCGACGATGCGACCGACGTCGTCGCGAATGGGCGAGACGTTCAGGGAAACCTCGACGCGGGTGCCGTCCTTGCGTTGTCGCACCGTCTCGAAATGCTCGAACCGCTCGCCGCGCCCGATGCACTCGAGCATCTCGAACTCCTCGTCCACCTTGCCCGGCGGGAGCACGATGGTCACGGGTTGCCCCACCGCCTCGACGGCCGAGTAGCCGAAGATGCGCTCGGCGCCGGCGTTCCAGGAGGTGATCCGCCCGTCGAGGTCCTTGCTCACGATCGCATCGGTCGATGAGCTCACGATCGCGGCGAGCAGGCCGGCGGGAACTTGCTCAATCACATCGGAGCCGGAATCGTCGGCAGCAATCAAGGATGACCTCCTTCGTCGGAGGCTTGATGAGGTAGGCCTCGGCACCGAGCTCCCGCGCGCGACGGCGGTCGATCTCCTCGGGCGAGGACGTCAACACGGCGACCGGAACGTCCGAGCGCTTCTCCCTGCGCAGCCAGCGCAGCACGTCGAAGCCGTCGCGCCCTGGCAGCTTGAGATCGAGGAAGACGAGGTCGGGGAACGGGTTCGCGTCGCGATCGGCGAAGCCGTTCGCGCCATCGAGGTAGTCGATCGCCTGGTCGCCGTTCGTGACGATGCGCAGCGGGTTGTTGATCCCCGCCCGCCGGAACGCGCGTTCCATGAAGAACGCGTCATCGGCGTTGTCCTCGACGAGCAGGAAGACACTGCGGTCCGATTCCATTCACGCTCCGGGAAGTTCTATCCAGAACCGGCTGCCGCCGGAGCCAGGCTCGGCTCCGACCGTCCCACCCATCCGCTCCACCGCCTTCCGCACCAGCGCGAGGCCGATGCCCGTCCCTTCGTACCCCGCGGTCGTCGGAAGGCGCTGGAACATCCCGAACAGCTTGTCGAGGTGCTCGGGCCGGATGCCGATGCCATTGTCGTCGACCATGAGGCGCACGCGACCGTCGCGCCGCTCGGCGTGCACGACGACCTCCGGCCGCACGCCCGGCGCGACGAACTTCACCGCGTTCGTCAACAGGTTCGTCAGCGCCTGCGTGAGGAGCGCGTCGTCGGCCACGACCGTCTCGCCGACGAGCACGCGCAGCGACGCCGCCGGTGCCTGGAGCGCCGGGTGCTGCTCGATGATGCGCCCGACGCACTGGGCGACGTCGATCGGGTGCAGCCGCACCTCGACGCTCGCGGCGCGACTCAGCGTCAGCACGTCGTCGACGAGGCGCGCCATGTGGTGCGCGCTCGCGCTGATGCGCTCGAGCAGCCAGCGCGACTCCCCGCCGAGTTCGTCGCCATGGTCCTCGCCGAGCACCTGGGCGTAGCCGGCGATGGCGCGGATCGGCGCGCGGAGGTCGTGCGAGACCGAATACGAGAACTCCTCGAGCTGCGCCATGGCCGCGCGCAGCGAGGCGGTGCGCGCCTCGACGAGCGTCTCGAGGTCGTCGGCGTGGTGCGCAAGCTCGTCCTGCGCCTGGCGGAGCGCCGCCTCGACGCGCACGCGCTCCTCGATCTCCTTCTGCGCCGCGTCGTACAGCAGGCGCAACTGCTCCTCATTGTGCCGCAGGGCGCCCTCGGCGCGCATGCGTTCGGTGATGTCGAGGACCACCGCGAGGAACACCTCCTCGCCCGCGTACGTCACCTTCTGCAGGTGCACCTCGACCGGGTAGAGCGTGCCATCGCGGCGGCGGTGCACCGTCTCGAAGACGACCTTGCGCTGACGTCCGTCGAGCAGCGGCGCGATGAGCTCGCGGAACTCGGCCTCGGTGAACCGCGGCTTGAGGTCGAGCGGCGTGAGCCGCGTCATCTCGGCCATCGAATAGCCAAGGTTGCGGCGCGCGCCCTCGTTGACGTACTCGAACCGCAGGGAGCGCGTGTCGAACACGTAGACCTCGTTGAGGCTGCGCTCGAGCACGTTCACGAGCCGCTCCCGCTCCCGCTCGGCACGCTTGCGGTCGGAGATGTCCTCGATGACGCCGATCAACTTCTGCGGCCGCCCTCCCTGGTCGCGGATCGCCGTGATCGACGTGAGGCTCCAGACGCCGGTGCCATCGCGGCGGCGGAACCGCTGCTCGTACGTCACGTCGCGCAAACGACCCTCGCGCAGGCTGCCGAGGTGCGCCATCGTCACGTTGGTGTCGTCGGGATGCGTGAGCTCGGCGATGCGTCGGCCGACGAGCTCCGCCGGCTCCTGCCCGACGATCGCGCCGAGGCGCGCGTTGACCTCGATGAGCGTGCCATCGAGGTCGGCGACGGCGATGCCGATCGCGGCGTGCTCGAAGATCGCGCGCAGCCGTTCCTCGCGGTCGCGCAACGCCTCCTCGGCGCGCCGGCGTTCGCCCACATCATGGAAGACCACGACCACGCCGGCCACTTCCCCCGTCGGCGACCGGATCGGCGCGGCGCTGTCCTCGATCGGCACCTCGCGCCCGTCGTGCGCGAGCAGCACGGCATCGCCGGACAGCTCGACCGCCTCGCCCTGCGCCAGCACCGCGCGCACGGGATTCGCGATCGCGCCCCCGTGACGTCGATCGACGAGACGCAGCACCTGCTCGACGGGCCGCCCGACCGCATCGACCGCCTTCCAGCCGGTGATGCACTCGGCGACCGGGTTCAGGAACGCGACGTGCCCATCGATGTCGGTCGCGATCACGCCATCGCCGATGCTCGCGAGCGTGACCTGGAACCATTCCTGCTGCCGGCGGAGCTCCTCCGACATCTCGCGCTGGTGCGTGATGTCCTGGAAGTAGACCGAGAGGCCATCGTCGGTCGGGAAGATCCGCACGTTGTACCAGCGCCGCGTGAGGTCGCTCCCGATGTCGAAGCGCACCGTGACCCGATCCTCCATCGCCTGCCGGTACGCGCGTTCGCTGTCCGTCCCGACGATGAACGGGAAGAGCTCCCAGAGCGTGCAGCCGAGGATCTCGTGGCGCGCGCGTCCCAGCGGCTCGAGGAACAGCTCGGCCTGTCGATTGAGCATGACGACGCGATAGGCGCGGTCGAGCAGCAAGAACCCATCGGTGAGACTCTCAAGGAGCCCGGTGATGCGACGGTTCGCCTCGACGAGTTCCCGCTCGGCCCGCTCCCGCGCACGCAGGATCGCGGCAGCGTTCTGGAGCGCGACATTCCGGAGAAGGCGCTCCTCGCCCGCGTCGAGCTTCACGAGAGCGGCCGGCCCCCGAGCCGACGGGCTGCGAGCGCCGTGCCGAGCACGCGCGCACGGATCTTCTCGAAGGCGACCTCGCGCGACGTCGATTCGTCGTCGCAGAACGGCGCGAAGCCGCAGTCGTCGGTCGTGCCCAACCGGTCGAGCGGGATGAACTCCGCCGCCTCGAGCACGCGGTCGCGCACCTCCTCGGGCGTGTCGACGTGCGGATCGATCGGCGAGACGACGCCGACCAACGCCCGCTGTCCCGGCTTCAGGTACTCGGCGATGATGCGCAGCACACGCGTGCGGTCGCGCTCACCGGCGAGCGCGATGCAGAAGTTCCCGACCTGGAGCTCGAAGAGCCCGGGCAGCAACTCGGCGTAGTCGACGTCGGCACTGTGCGTGGAGTCGCGGTCCCCACCGGGGCAGGTGTGCACCGAGAGCCGCTCCCGCTCGGCCGGCGTGAAGCGCGAGAGCGCGAGGTTGTTGAGCGCGATGAAGCTGTTGAGCAGCGTGCCCGATGGATCGAGCTTCACCGCGAGGCGCGCCTCGGTGAAATCGATCTGCACGCGATGCGCACCGAGCGCGAGGCACCGCCGCACCTCGCCCACATGCTCGGCGAGCAGGTCGTCGATGAACTGCTCGCGCGAGTAGCCAGGGATCTCGTCGGCCGGGTAGATGAGGCTCAGCGCCGAGGGGGAGATCACCGGCTGCTTGACCGGCACCGTTGCATAGCGCTGGGCCGACCGGAGGAACGCATCGCCGTGCATGCGATAGCGGAACGGCCCGCGCGTGAGCCGCGGCATGCGGCGCACGTGGCCGGCGGCGAACGGGATGCGGAAGCCGTCCGGTGCCGTGTTCTCGAGTCCGTCGACGCAGTACGTCCAGAAGTTGTGGTACTTCCGCTGCTCACCATCGGTGATGACGGGAGAACCGGTCGCCTCGAAGGCGGCGATCGTCTCGCGGGTGGCCTGTTCGTAGAGTGGCGCGAGCCGTGGGTCGGCGTGGTCCCCGTACTCGGCGATGGCCGCCAGCAGCTCCGGGGGACGTGGGATGCTGCCGATCGGCTCGGTGGGGATCTCAACGGACACGAACGCTCTCAGGCGGGGGGACGCGTGGGCTGGGCCGGTACAGACGTAGCAGATATGCCACAGAACGCCGGAGGTTCCGCGCGCCCGAACGAGCGGTGTGGCTTGTACCATGCGTGCACATGCCGGGGTAGCAGCCTCATGCACCTTTCAACGCCACGACGCCACCAGCGGACAGCGTCCTCATTCCTCCTCGCCGCGGCGCTCGCCGCGCTGTCGGCGCTCCCAGCCCCGCTCGACGCACAGTACTTCGGCCGCAACAAGGTCAACTACGACGCGTTCGACTTCCGCGCCCTCAAGACCGAGCACTTCGACGTCTACTTCTATCCGGCGGAGTCACTCGCGACGGCGGATGCCGCGCGCATGGCCGAACGCTGGTTCGCGCGGCACGCGACGCTGCTCGGCTTCGATGCGGGTCGTGCGCCGCTGATCTTCTACGCCGACCATCCGGACTTCCAGCAGACGAACGTCATCGGCGGCGAGATCGGCGAGGGGACGGGCGGCGTGACCGAAGGCTCGCGCGAGCGCGTGATCATGCCGCACACCGGCGTCTATTCCGAGACGGACCACCTGCTCGGGCATGAGCTCGTGCAAGTGTTCCAGTACCGCATCGCGAAGGGCACCGACGCCGGGCTGCGCAGCCTCGATGGCATCCCGCTCTGGCTCATCGAGGGGATGGCCGAGTACCTGAGCCTCGGTCGCGACGATCCCAACACCGCGATGTGGCTGCGGGACGCGCTGCGCCGCGATGACCTGCCGACGCTCAAGCAACTGACGACCGATCCCGAATACTTCCCCTACCGCTACGGGCAGGCGTTCTGGGCGTTCGTCGGCGGCACGTACGGCGACGAGGCGGTCGGCCGGCTCTTCCGCGCCGCGCTCGGCCGCGGCTGGGAGCAGGGCGTGCGCACGGCGCTCAGCATGTCGTCCGACTCGCTGAGCCAGGCATGGCACGCGGCGATCCGCGCACAGTACGGCCCGACGTTCGATGGTCGCACGGCGCCGGACTCGACCGGCCGCGCCGTCGTGCGGGTGCGCGAGACCGGCGACCAGAACGTCGCGCCGGCGGTGAGTCCCGACGGCCGTCGCGTCGCGTTCTTCTCGAGCCGCGACCTGTTCGGCATCGACCTCTATCTCGCGGATGTGGCGTCGGGGCGCATCACGCGCCGGCTCACGAGCATCGCGTCCGACGCCCACTTCGACGCGCTGAGCTTCATCAACTCGTCGGGCTCGTTCTCGCCTGACGGCGAGCGGCTCGCCGTCGTGACGTTCGCCGAGGGCGATCATGAGATCACCGTCTTCCGGATCCCCAGCGGCGCCGTCGACCGACGCATCACCGTGCGCGGCGTGAGCGCGATGACCGACCCGGCATGGAGTCCGGACGGGCGGCGCCTCGCGTTCTCGGGCCACGTCGGCGGGATCAGCGACCTCTACGTCTATGATTTCGAGGCGAACGAAGCCCGTCGGCTCACGACGGGACGCGAGGCCGAGGTGCAACCGGCGTGGAGCCCCGACGGTCGCACGATCGCGTTCGCGACCGACCGCGGACCGGGTACCGACTTCTCGACGCTCGCCTTCGGTCCGATGCGCCTCGCGACGATTCCCGTCGATGGGAGCGAGGCCGACATTCGGCTGCTACCCACGTTCGACCGCGGCAAGTCGATCAACCCACAGTACGCGCCGGACGGCTCGATCCTCTTCGTCTCGGACCAGGATGGCGTGAGCGACATCTACCGTCTCGACGCGTCGGGGAGCGTGAGCCGCGTGACGAACGTCGCGACGGGCGTGAGCGGCATCTCGGGGCTCTCGCCCGCGATGTCGGTCGCGAAGGATGGGACGATCGTCTTCTCGGTGTTCACGGACGCGGGCTTCGCGATCCACGCGCTCGACGCGCCGTCCACCGCGGTCGCGGCGGGACAGGTCGGCGATGCGGGCCGCGTCGCCGGGATCCTGCCGCCGGCGGAGCCGATCATCCCCGACGGCGGCGTCGCGCGTCTCCTCGCCGACGAGAGCACGGGCCTCATCGCGGCGAGCGAGCTCGAGCGCACGCGCGTCGACAACCGACTCCGGCTCGAGTACGTCGCCGGCCCGAGCGTCGGCGTGACGTTCGGGGGCGGCGGGTACGGCAACGGACTCGGAGGTGGCGTCGGACTCGGGTTCCGTGACATGCTCGGCAACCACGACCTCGGCGTCCTGGTGCAGGCGCAGGGCGACATCAAGGACATCGGCGGCGCGGTCTACTACCTGAACCAGAAGCGACGGTGGGGATGGGGCGCGCAGGTCTCGCACGTGCCGTACGCCGGCCTCTTCGCGACGGCGGAGAACGTGCTCGTCGATGACGGCGGGGGCGGCACGGTGCCCGGCGTCGTCGTCGTGCAGCAGCTCCAGCGCGTCTACTTCTCCAACGTCGACCTGCTCGCGCAGTACCCGTTCTCGCGCACGCGCCGACTCGAGATGAGCGCCGGTTTCCAGCACATCGGCTTCGACATCGAGCTCGACAGCCAGCTCGTGGTCTTCAACCAAGTCGTCGATCGCCGGCGCACGGGCGCGCCGGCCGGTCCCGGCATCAATCTCGGTCGCGGCGCGATGGCCCTCGTCGGCGACAACTCGTTCGCGGCGTTCACGTCACCAATCGCCGGCTCGCGGTGGCGGCTCGAGGTCGGGGGCAATGCCGGCGACCTGAACTACCAGGACGCGCTCATCGACATGCGCCGCTACTTCTTCCTGCGGCCGTTCACGCTCGCGTTCCGCGGCCTGCACTACGGCCGTTACGGCCGCGACGCCGAGCATGAGTTGATGCAGCCACTGTTCCTCGGCCAATCGCAACTCGTGCGAGGCTACGAGGCGGGCACCTTCGGCTTCAGCGAGTGCACGGGTGACGCATCGACCGGCGAATGCCCGGAGTTCGCGCGGCTCAACGGCAGCCGCGTCGCCGTCGTGAACGCCGAGTTCCGGATCCCGTTGTTGGGCACCGATCGCTTCGGCCTGCTCTCGTTCCCGTTCCTGCCGACCGAGATCTCGCCGTTCGTCGATGCCGGCGTCGCGTGGACGCAGCACGACTCACCGTCGCTGCGGCTCGACCGGGACACTCCCGACCGCGTGCCGGTGTTGAGCTATGGCGTGACATCGCGCATGAACCTGTTCGGTTACGCCGTGCTCGAGATCTTCTGGGCGAAGCCGCATCACCGGCCCCAGAAGGGATCGGTGTGGGGGTTCCAGTTGATCCCGGGGTGGTGAGTCCGGAGGTGGCAGGTGGCAGCCGTTCGCGTCACTGTGCTCGCAGAGCTTCCGACGGATCGATCCGACTCGCCCTCATCGCCGGCACCCAGCACGCCGCGATGCCGATCGCGAGCATCAGCGCCGCGACCGAGGTCATCGTCGTCGGATCGTGCGGCTCGACGCCGAACAGCAGGCCTTGGATGAGCCGCGAGAGCGCGAGCGAGCCGACCACGCCGAGCGCGAGTCCGAGCGCCACGAGCAAGCCGCCCTCGCGCAGCACCATGCGCTGCACCTGGCCCGGCGCCGCGCCGAGACTCATGCGGATGCCGATCTCGTTCGTGCGCGCGCTCACCGAGAACGCGAGCACCGCCGCGATGCCGATCGCCGCGATGACGAGCGCGAGCAGGCCGAACGAGCCGACGAGCAGCGCGTTGAGGCGGCGCGGTCCGACGCTCTCGTCGCGGATGTCGTCGATTGTGAGGATGTTCTCGACCGGCTGCGTCGGCGCGACCGAACGAGCGATCGCCCGCGCCGCCGTCGCGAGTCCGGCCGCGTCGACCTCCGAACGCATGACGACGCCGCCGCTCGGGAAGAAGCCCTGGGCGAACGGCAGGAACGTCACCGGCACCGGATCACGATCGAGCCCGCCGTCCTTCGTATCGGCGACGACCCCGACGACCTCGCGCCACTGGTCCTGCGGGATGCCGATGAACTGCAGCACGTCGCCGGTCCACGCGATGCGCCGCCCCACCGGATCGATGCCCGGGAACAGGATGTTCGCGAGCGTCTCGTTGATGATCGCGACGGGATGTCCGCCGGCACGGTCGTTGTCGGTGAAGTCACGCCCGTTCACGAGCCGGATTCCCGACGCGCGGAAGTAACCCGGATCCGCCGTGCGGTACTCGCTCTGCGGGACCGGGTCGCCGGGCGCGACCGGACGTCCCTCGGCCTTGATCTCGAGCTGGAACTGCGCCGAGCGCAGTGGCATCGTCGAGCCGATGCCGACGACCTCGACGCCGGGCAGCGTGGAGAGTTCGCGCTGCATGCGCTCGTACATGCCGACCGCACCCGACAGACTCTCTTGCGACGTGAAGTCGATCGGCACTTCCATCGTCAGCACGTTGCCGGGCTCGATGCCCGGATCGACCGCCGCGAGCCGCTGCATCGAACGGGTGAGCAGTCCCGCGCCGGTCAGGAGCACGAGCGAGACCGCGACCTGCGTGACGACGAGCGCCTGTTGGAGCCGCTTGCGGCGCACGCCGCCGCTCGACTTCGTGCCGCCGGCGCGCAACCCGACACCGAGCGATCCCTCATCGCCGATGCTCGGCGCGAACGCGAGCACGAGGGCGACGAGGAGCGCGAGCACGAGCGTGAACGCGAGGACCATGCCGTCGACGGCGATCTCGTCGGCGCGCGGGCTGAAGCGCGCCGCGAAGCGCGAGAGCATGCCGACGCCGCCGTACGCCACGATGAGGCCGAGCGCCGCGCCACCGAGCGCGAGCACGGCGTTCTCGGCGAGCAGCAGCTTGCGCAGGCGGCCGGTGCCGGCGCCGAGCGCCGCGCGCACCGTCATCTCATGCTCGCGCCGCACGCCGCGCATCAGCGTGAGGTTCGCGACGTTCGCGCAGGCGATCACGAGGACGAACGCCGCCGCACCCATGAGCAGCAGGAGCGTGAGGCGCGCGTCCTTGCCGAGCACTTCCTGGAGCGGCGTCACCGTCACCTGGTAGCCGGCGCCGACGTTATATGCCTCCGGGTAGAGCCGGTGCTGGTTCGCATTGATCGACGAGACCTCGGCGCGGGCCTGCTCGAGCGTCGCGTCGGGCGCGAGACGCGCGATCATCTCGGTCATGCGATGCGTGCGGCCCTGCACCATGAGCGCGCTCACGTGGTGCTCGCTGATCGACATGTTCATGAGGCCGTCGATGCGGCCGGGGAAGAACGGCGCCGGCTCGAGCACACCGATGATCTCGACCGGCCGGTTCCCGATTCGCAGCGACTTGCCGACGACGCCCGGGTCGGCG
>CAYSAR010000041.1:0-12994 GCA_964428985.1 uncultured Gemmatimonadaceae bacterium
GGCGTCTTGGTCGCCCCCCCGAACCGATGATCGATGCCCAATGAGCCGCTGGCCGCCCGCCGGGCGACGGCGCGCCCGCCGCTGACCGTCCTCTCCGAGGAGGAGCTCGCGTTCCGCGACGCCGTCGCCGAGTTCGCCCAGGGCGAGGTGAAGCCTCGCGTCGCCGAGATGGAGAAGTCGGGCCGCATCGACCCCGCGCTCATCAAGGCCTATTTCGAGATGGGCCTCATGGGCATCCAAGCTCCCGAGGCCCACGGCGGCGCCGGCGGCTCCGTCATGATGGTCACGCTCGCCGTCGAGGAGATCAGCCGCGTCGACGCCGCCGCGGCGATCATGGTCGACGTGCAGAACACGCTCGTCGCACACCCCATGCTCACGTCGGCGACCGCCGAGCAACTCGCACGCTGGATGCCCCGGCTCTGCAGCGACACCGTCGGCGCGTACGCCCTCTCCGAGGCATCGAGCGGCTCTGACGCGTTCGCGCTCCAGACGCGCGCGACGAAGGCCGACGGCGGATGGCGGCTCAATGGCCGCAAGCTCTGGATCACGAACGGCGCCGAGGCCGGTCTGTACATCGTGTTCGCGAACGTCGATCCCTCGAAGGGCTACAAGGGGATCACCGCGTTCGTCGTCGAGCGCTCGGCCACGGGCTTCTCGGTCGGCAAGAAGGAGGACAAGCTCGGCATCCGCGCGTCGAGCACGACCGAACTCATCCTCGAAGATGTCTTCGTTCCCGACGCCGACGTGCTCGGCCCGATCGGCCAGGGTTACAAGATCGCGATCGAGACGCTGAACGAAGGGCGCATCGGCATCGGCGCGCAGATGATCGGCAACGCGCAGGGCGCGCTCGACGCAGCGGTCGCGTACCTCAAGGAGCGCCAGCAGTTCGGCAAGCCGCTCGCCGAGTTCCAGGGGATCCAGTTCCAGCTCGCGCAGGCGGCGACGGAACTGGAGGCGGCGCGGCTCATGGTCTACAACGCCGCGCGGCTCAAGGACGCCGGCCACGACATCGCGAAGGAAGGCGCGATGGCGAAGCTGCTCTCGTCACAGGTCGCGGCGAACGTGACGTCGCTCGCGGTCGAGCTCTTCGGTGGCTACGGCTACACGAAGGACTACCCGGTCGAGAAGTTCTGGCGCGACGCGAAGATCGGGACGATCTATGAGGGGACGTCGAACATGCAGCTCTCTACGATCGCCAAGGGACTCTTGCGATAGAGAAGGGATGGGAGATGTGAGGGGCGCGCCGGGGACTGCCGGCGCGCCTCTTTTTTCCTGGACTCAGGTAGTCCGTACGCTCAAAGTCGTCGCAACCTGGTGCGCACGGAGAGCAGCCGTCCTCCGCCCGCGGCGTTGAAGTCCCCGCGCAGCTCCCCGTCGACCAGATCCAACGGCATCGTCGCGCGCTCGCGGCGCAGCGTGGTCGCGGAGTCGAGCACGCCCTCGAGGCGCGCCGTGAGCAGCCATGGCGTTCCGAGCCCGAAAAGCCGCGAGAGTAGGCCGGGGTTCCGGCCGAAGTGGCCGTCCTCGAGCGTCGCGCTACCGACGGTGCCGGTCACGCTGCCATCGCGCGCGATCGCGAGGCGGACCGGTGTGCCGTCGCCCAGCGAGCCGCTATCGAGCGCAACGGTGCCTTCCCAAGTCCCGACGAGCGCGCTCGGCACTGTATCCCTCGCCGAGGCCTTGCCCGCGTCCTGCGCCTGTAGGTGGGCGACGGCTGCCGCCTGCCACCTGCCTTCTGCCACCTGCGGTCCAGTCACCATCCCCGCACCCGCCGCCATACCAATCGCCACGACCAACCCGATCGCCGAGCGCATCATACCTCCATCACCAGTTTGACATCAGGGTCGAGTTGCCCCGCTGCCCTCGCTTGCGTGGAAAGCGACACGAACACGAAAACCAGCATCGACACGACGAGCGACAGCCCCGACACGGTGACCCCCGTCGGCAGGCTCATGAGCTTGAGCCAGGCCGCGGTCTCGAGACCGAGCGTCATCGCGAGGCCGACGACGATCGAGGCGATCGCCCCCTCGCGCGTCGCGCCCTGCCAGTTGAGACCGAGCGCGAGCGCCGGCACGAGCGTCGCGGCGAAGAGGCCGTAACCGAAGATCCCGAGGAACGCGACGAGCGTCCCGCTCGCGTGCGCGAGCGTCGCGGCGAGGAGGGAGAGCACCGCGGTCCAGAGCCGCGCATGCCGCAGCGCGCCGACGGGGCGGCCGAGCGCGCGCGGGAGGTCATGCGTGATCGCCGCCGCCCCCACGCTCAGGAACGAGTTCACCGTGCTCATGATCGCCGCCGCGACGCCGGCGAACACGAGCGCCGAGACGACGACCGGCACATGCTCAAGCAGAAAGAGCGGCGTCGCGTCGTCGGGGCGCGCGAGCGGCGGCACCTCCCCCCGCGCGACGAGGGCGCGCATCGCGATTCCGACGCTCACGAAGAGCAACTGCGCGAGGATCATCGACACGGTCATGAGCAGCGGGTACCACCGCAGCCGGCGCACGTCCTTCAGCATGTAGTACTTGTGCGCGATGTGCGGCTGCCCGAGCGACCCGACGGCGAAGACGAAGAAGAACGAGAGCGCGACCATCGCGCCGCGCGTGCCCCACGGCCCGAGCAACGCCGGGTCGACCTGTTGGATCGTGCGCGTGATCGCCGCGAGGCCTCCCCCTGAGTCGAGCGCGAAGACGAACACGATCGTGCTCGCGATCGCCATGAGCGCGCCTTGAAAGACGTCGGTGTAGATGCCGGCGAGAATGCCGCCGCTCGCCGAATACGCGAGCGTGATCGCCGTACCGATCCAGATGCCGGCACCGAGTCCGACGCCGAAGAGCGCGTCGACGACGAGGCCGAGCGCGAGCACGTTCGTCGCGACGTAGCCGACGATGCCGCAGAGGATCGCGACGGCGCTCAGTCCCTGCGCCGCCGGCGAGCGGAACCGCGCACCGACAGCGTCGGGGACGGTGACGAGGCGGCGCACCTCACCCAGCAGGCGCATGCGCTTGCCAAGCACCCAGGCGCCGGCGGTGTTCGTGATCGCGGCGGGGAGGATGATGAAGACCGCCGTCATGCCGATTGCGTAGACGAGGCCAGGCCCGCCGATGAATGCGAAACCCGATAGCGTCGCCGCCATCGCCGCGAGCGCGAACGGCACGAGCCCGATGCTGCGCCCGGCGACGTAGAAGTCGTCGGCGGTGCGCGTGCGACGCGCGGCCCACCACCCGATCCCGGAGCAGGCGAGGAAGTACGCGACGCCGACGACGATGATCGTCGGTTGCCGGATCGCGGGGATCTCGGCCACCTGTAGCAGTGAGAACAGACTACGCATCGCGCGACTCACGCTCGGCCGCGACCGTTCGTGCGAGTTCGGCGACGCGCGTGATCTCGTCCTCGCCGAGCACGTCCTTCTCGAACGCGCGGGCATAGGCGATCGGGAGGACGACGAGAGGGATCAGGCCGGTGACGAGCAGCATGACGGCTGTCACGCGCGGGAGGCCGAGCAGGAGCGGACCGTCGGCGGTCGGCGCGGGCGCGAGGAGCGCGTAGAGCAAACCCGCGAACGTCGCGACGAACGCGAGTCGCACCGTCGCGCGGAGCGCACGCGGCGTGCCACTCGGCCGGCGCGATGCGAGCGCGAGCATGCCGGCGAGGACAGCCGATGCGCCGAACGCGAGCAGCGGCGGCGCGATCGACGTGGCGGGCGCCGCCAGGTCGAGAAAAAGCGACGCGTAGGCAACCGCGACGGCGAGCAGGCCGGCGACGATGACGGTGATCGGGCGAACAAGAGGTCGAGGCATCGCCGCACAAGTTACGGGGCGTGCGGTGCGTGCGCCTCGGTCGTGCGTGGGAGATGGATCGTCAGCGACGCGCCGGCTTCATGACGTAGATGCCGATCAGGTGCTCGCCGGACTCGCCTTCCTCGAGCAGCCAGACGCGATCGCCGCGGGAGGTCAGCAGCAGCGTACGATGAGGCAGCGAGACGCGACCGATGAATGAGCCCGATGCGTCGAAGAGATCGTAGGTGTTCCGCTCTCGCCAGGTGAACTGCGGCCGACGGCTCCCGGGCGGAGGAGTCGGCCCGTCCACTTCCTCGGCGCGCACCGAGACTTGCACCCACGTGCGATCGAGCTCGTCGCCTCGCACGGACCGGATCACCGGCTTGCTTTCCGACAACGCGGCGTACTTGATCGGCGCGCCGCCGGAGATCCGCGGCAGCTCCCGCTCGAAGTATTCGCGCCAGCGCTCCCATTGCTCACGCTCAGCGGGCTCGTACCCGACCGGCTCCACGTCCCGTTCCAGCGCTATCGCGGGTCGGCCGCCGCCGCCACGGAGCACGTGATACGCGGACGGCGCCGCCTTCAACAATGCCCCCGAAGGCGTGACGCTCCAGACACTGTCGTTGTAGACGTTGTGATAGTTCCCTTCGAATCCCGGAACGGTGAACGCCCGTGGGTGGAGCCGACCGAAGAGTCGTGGTGGGATCCGCACGACCTCGAGCTCCCTCATCTCGCGATCGGTCACCCGGAACTCCTGCCGATCCATCCCCGCGCCACGATCGACCGCGATGCGCTGCCACCAGAAGCGACCACGTTCATCGACGAACATGGGGTTCGAATACTCGCCCCCGACCAGAACGCCGGCGTCCCCGCCGTCAGTCCGGAAGCCTACGAAACGGCCGTTGGGGGTATCGCCGACCCAAAGGACGGTGTCACCAACGAGCGAGAGGAAGAGGCAGTTCTGATACTCGCCGGGGCCCGCGCCCCGTCGCCCCACCGCGCGGACGAACGTCCCGCGCGCGTCGTACTCGCGGATGCTCGTGTCGTTTCGATCGCAGACGTAGACCGAGTTGTCATCGCGCGCGATCGCGCTGAAGACCTCGCCCAAGGCGTACTTCGGCGCGCCATCGAGCTGGCCGATGCGCCCGACGCGATCGAGCACGATCGAGTCGGTCCCCGGCGGCAGGTTCGCGTACGCCTCACCTGGGATCGGCGGCAGCGCTTCGGCGGCGCGCTCGGGCTTGTCGCACGCGGCGAGCGAGAGGACGCCCGCGAGTGCGAGCGAGCGAAACTGTTTCACGACACAACGCTGTCACCTCCCATCTGCCGGCGCTAGCCGCCAAGCGTTCCCTACGGCACGCGATACCGCTCCAACGCCGGTACGCCGTCCGCATTCTCGGCCACGACGTACACACCGCGCGTGCATGCCCCGCTCGATTGGTTGTCTCTGGAACGATGCTGACGAAGGCGATCGAAGAGACATGACATGTCGCGAAAAAGAAGAGCGCCCCGGATAGAATGCCCGGAGCGCCCTTCGCAGTCACCTGCTACCTGCCACCTGCCCTCTGCCACCTGCAGTTCACTCACATCGTCGGCGCGTTCGCCCCGATCAACCCATTGAACACCAGCTTGAACGTCCCATGCGGTTGCGCCCGGAACAGTGCCTCCGGCCCGATCAACCGCACGACGCCGCGGCCGACGCGCGCATCAGCCGCCGCGACGCCGCCCTCGAGATAGTTCTGCCCCCACGCCCAGCCGCTGCGCAGTGGCGTCGCCGTATCGAACCACATGAGCGGCTTCACGCCGCGCGCGACCGCGTCCGGCGCGAGACGGAACGTCGGGCTGTTGTCGAACATCACGATCGCCCGCTCGGTCATGCCGCGCGTGCCTTCCTGCTTGGTGTCGACCGCGACTTCGAGCAGCGAGCCCGGCACGTAGAACTTCGAGCTGCCGAGTCCGCGATCCTCGCCGTCGGGCGTGCGCTCGACGAGGTGATCGCTCACCGGCAAGTCGAGGTGCTGGGCGATGTTCGTCGAGCTGCCGATCGTGATGATCAGGCCGCCGGCCTCGACGAACTCCTTGAGCTTCGGGATCGTGCGGTCCTGCGTCACGCTCCCGGTCTTGTCGCGCCACTCCTCGGGGAGGTTGGCGTTGTTGCCACCGCCGCCACCGAACCCACCGCGGCCGCCGCCTTGGCCCTCTCCGGCTTCGCGATACGGCGGGATCGCCCCGTCGACGAAGATCAGCGCGTCATACTTCGACTTGAGGTTGCCGGCGTCGAGCTCCTGCGGATACACGACGCTGAAGGGGAACTCGTACTGCTCGAGCAGCCAGCGCGTCCAGCCTGACGGCATCGAGCCGCCGTAGCGGTCCCAGAGGCCGACACGCATCGACTTCACCGGCGTCGCGCCGGAGTTGCTGCCGGCGGTGAACGAGAGGCCGAGTTCGCGCGCGGCGCGATCGACGATCGGCTTGCTCGTCGCGTTGTTCGCGATCTGCCAGGTGCCGTCGACCGAGCGCGAGACCTGCGCGCCGGCCTTGAGCAGGCGGTTCACGACGATGAACGCATCGTTGTGCTCGGCCGAGAGCGCGAGCACCGGGGCATTCGCGACGGTGCCGGCCGCCGGCGTGAGACGCTGCGTCGGCGGGATCTTCGTGAGCGTCGCGCCGATGTTCTCATAGACGCGGTCGTACGTGACGCCCATCTGCATCGCGAGCGTCCAACCGGCGTTGTCGTACGGCGGCGTCGGCGGGCCGCCGGGCACGCGGAAGTCGTTCGGGTGGTCCTGCGCCTCGAACATGTCGAGCACGAACGCGCCGAACGCCTGCCCGACCTTCACGACGTACGAGCCGGCCGGGTACTGCTTGCCACCCGCCGAGAACGCCGCGTTCGCGCGGTGCACGTCGATGCCGTTCTTCTGGAGCGCGATGAGGAACTTGATCGCGGTCGGGAAGTCACGCTGGTCCGACGGGATCACGTACGCGCGGGGATCGCGCAGCTTGGGATCGTTCAGCACGGCCATCATCTTCTCGGCCGCCTCGCCGGTGCGGATCTGACCGGCGCCCTGGAAGCCGCCCATCGACATCACCGGGTTCGTCTGTCCGCTCTCGACGCGCCGCGCGCGGTTCTCGGCGTCGATCATCTCCTGCGCCGCCGCGATGCGCTTCGGCCAGATCGTCCACGAGTCCTTGTTGCCGGCCTCGATGCGATCGTTGCCCATCTTCCAGATGTTGTACAGGAAGTGCTCGCGGTTGCGCGAGACGACGTCGAGCACCGCCTTGTTCGCGGTGACCGAGTACTCGACCGACGAACGGAACTTCCACGGGCCCGGCTTCACCGGGAGCGGCAGGTCGGCGCTCGGCTGCTGGCGCGACGCGACGAACGGGATCTCGTAGCCGCTCGGGTTGCCGACCGTCTCGGTCAGCAGGCCGATCATGTTGTGGAAGTAGACCGTCGTGCGCAGGCCGCCGTTCCACCACGTCGAGTAGTTCGCGCCCGAACGCATCACCGCGCCGCCCTTCTCCTCGAGCACGAAGCGGTTGTGCATGGCGCTGCCGACGATGTCGAGGCCGGTGCGCACGAGCGGGTGGATGTTGAAGTTCATCGGGTCGCGGAACGGCGGCGCGAACATCACCGTGCCGGTCGGGCCCGTCTGGTGATGGTTGTACATCACCTGCGGGTACCACTCCATGTACATCGTCCGGTTCATGTTCTCGCTCTCGGGCTGAGCGGCGAGGTAGAAGTCCCGGTTGTTGTCGTGCCCGACGTACTTCTGGTAGAGCCGCGGGATCCCGCCCGTCGAGCGCTCGCGCGGGTTCGGGTTGCGCATGTACCAGTCGCTGACGAGCTCCATGCCGTCAGGGTTCGCGTGCACCATGAGGATGATGACGTCGTTGCGGAACCGCGTCGTCTCCTCGTCGTTGCCGCTCACGAGCTGCCAGTTCGTCTCGAGCAGCTGCTGCGCGCCGAGCACCTCGGTCGCGTGGAGGCCGCCGTCGATCCAGACGATCGCCTTCCCTTCCTTCGCGAGCCGGCGCGCCTCGGCCTCGTTCACGCCCTCGGCGCGCGCGAGGCGCTCGGCGATGCGGCGATAGCGTTCCTTGTTCCGCAGGTTCTCGGGGCTCGAGACGATCGCCATCAGTTGCGGGCGGCCCTCGGCCGTCATGCCGATCGTGTCGAGGTCCATGCGATCCGACTCGCGCGCGAGCCGCTGCCAGTACTCCATGAACTTCGTGTAATCCGGGAGGACGTAGTCGGCGCCGATCTCATGGCCGAAGAAGTCCTTGGGGGAGGTCAGGCGCTGGGCCTCGGCCGCGGTGGCGAGCAACGCGGTGAGGGCGAGCGCGTGACGGAGGGGGCGCCAGGACATCGCGGGGTGACTCCGTGGTGAAGGGGGTACGATACTAGTCTACGCCGCCAGAGCGCCCACCGCTGGCTCGGGCCTGTGGCGAGCGGCATCTTTGTTGCGGAGGAACACGTGAACCGACGCATCGAGCATCTCTCGGGCCTGCTGCTCTGCGCGATCGCGCTGGCGCCGGCCACCGCATGCGCGCAGTCGACGCGCCCCGCCACATCCGCCCCGTCGGCGCCGGCGCCCACCTCGAGCGGCATCGCCGATCCCGCCGACGAACATGCCGCGCGGCGCCTGCGCCTCCTCGAGGCGCTCGGCGATGGCGTCATCCTCGTGCTCGGCGCGAACGAGCCGAGCCCCGACTACCTGCCGTGGCAACAGGCGCGCTCGTTCCGCTATCTGACCGGTTTCATGGAGCCCGACGCGGCGCTCGTGATGGTCGAGCGCGGCCCCGAGCGGCACCAGATGCTCTTCGTCCGCGAGAAGGATCCGGCGCGTGAGGTCTGGAACGGTCGCCGGCTCGGCGTCATCGCCGTGCGGGACTCGCTCGGCTTAGAGGGCCGCGAGATCTCGACGCTGCGCTCGGTGCTCGACCAGTTGCTCAAGAAGAATGACACGCTGTACGTCGTCGGCGACTTCGCCGCGCGCGACGCGGCGCGCACCCGCCAAGACCAGTTCCTCGACGCGCTGCGCGTCGCGCATCCCGAGGTCATCGTCGCCGATGCCGACCCGGCGATGCAGCGGCTGCGTGGCACGAAGAGCGCGACCGAGCTCGCGAAGCTACGCATCGCGGCCGAGATCAGCGCGAAGGGCCACCTCGCGGTGATGCACGCCGTGCGCCCCGACGTCGGCGAGTTCCAGCTCCAGGCGATCGCCGAGGCGAACTGGCGCATGCAGGGCGCCGACGGGCCGGGGTACGCGTCGATCGTCGGCTCGGGGCCGAACTCGACGACGCTGCACTACAACGTGAACGACCGGATCGCGCGCGCCGGCGAGCTCATCGTCATGGACATGGCGGCGCAGTTCGAGGGCTACTCCGCCGATATCACGCGCACCGTACCGGTGAGCGGGAAGTTCACGAAGGAGCAGCGCGAGCTCTACCAGCTCGTGCTCGACGCGCAGAAGGCGGCCGAGCGCCAGGTGCGCGCCGGCGGCCCGGCGCGCGCGATGACAGACTCGTCGAACGCCGTGCTGCGCAGCGGGCTCGCACGCCTCGGGCTCATCGAGTCGCCCGACGCGATGTATGACTGCGGCACCTCCCAACGCCCCCGCCAGTGCTCGCAGCTCTCGCTCTACTACATGCACGGGCTCGGCCACGGCATCGGACTCGACGTGCACGACCCCGACCAGTACTACATGACCGGCACGATCGGCGTGGGGAGCGCGTTCACGATCGAGCCCGGCGTCTACGTGCGCGAGAACCTAATCGAGATCATCCCGGACACGCCGCGCAACCGCCAGCTCAAGGCGAAGCTCGCGCCGGTCGTCGCGCGTTACGCGGGGATGGGCGTGCGCATCGAGGACGACTACCTCGTGACCGAACAGGGCGTCGAGCGGCCGTCGAAGGGCGTGCCGCGCGAGCTCGACGAGGTGGAACGCGAGCTCGCGAAGCCGCGCACCGAGCTCCTACCGATCCGTCGCGCCCCGTAGGATCCCGGCGCGGACGCGTTGCGCGCGTCCGCTCGCGTTCGGGATCGGTTCGAGACGGCGGTCGATCAGCACTGCGATCTCGACCGTCGCGGTGAGCGTGAGCACTTCCGTGCCGCGCTCGACGGTCAGGCCCATCGTCGCGCCGGGGCGCTGCCCCCAGAAGTCGCGCCAGCGGCGGCCGAAGTCGGGATCGAGCGTCGGGCGGCCGCCGATGTGCGTGATGACGTCGCCGAGCTCGAGTCCCGCGCGCGCGCCGGCGCCCTGCTCATCAAGCGCGGCGACGCGCACGCCGCGTTCGTCGGCGCGCAGCAACGCGCCCAAACGTGGTTCGCGGATCGAGTCGGTCACGATGCGCCACCCGGCGCGCGCGAGCCACTCGTCCCACGGGAACGGCTCGCGGCCATCGATGTAGCGGCGCTCGAAGTCAGCCATCGCGCGGCCGGCCGCCGCGCGCGTGACCGCGTTCCAGAAGTCGTCGTGCGTGAAGCCGCGACCGTCCCGCTTCCACGTGCCGTCCCAGAGCTCCCGCATCACGTGATCCAGCGAGCGGCGGTTGTCGCTGACGTCCCGGATGAGGATGTCGAGCGCGAGGCCGGCGAGCGATCCCTTGTCGTAGTAGAGCCCGGCGGTGCCATCGACCATGCCGAGCCACGACTCGAGCGACGCATCCTCGAGCGCGCGCGCCGGCAGCGCCGCGACGCCGTCGATCTTGCCGAGCGTCGTGGCGAGGAACGCGGCTTCGTCGGTGACGCCGCTGCGCACGAGGGCGAGGTCGGCGTAGTAGTCGGTGACGCCCTCGCTGAACCAGAGCCAGGTCGTCGGTTGCGGCGCGTCGTAACGGTAGGGCACGAGGTCGGCGGGACGCAGCCGCTTCACGTTCCACGCGTGCGCGATCTCATGCGCGTGGATCGACGGCACGAACGGCTCGTCGAGGTACGGCGCGCCGACGATCGCGAGCTCGCTCTCGCCGTGCTCGAGCGCGCTCATGCCGCCGAACGAGGAGTCGACGACCTGGAGCACCGTGTACGTCGTCCAGGGCACCTCGCCGAACACGGCGACGAGCGGTTGAACCGACTTCTGGAGCTGATCCCAGAGCCGCGTGCGCTGGTGCCGCGTGAGCGCGCCCACCGGGTACGTCGCGAGACGCATCCACTTGTCGGCGACCTGCATGCTGTCGAGGTCGAACCGTCCGACGAAGAATGGATGGTCGACGAGGTCGTGGAAGTCGGTCGCGGTGTACGTGTGCGCGGAATCGCTCGGTGTCATGCCGGTCGCGACGCGCCAACCGAAGTCGGTGCGGATGGTAACGCGCGCGGGAAGGTCGAGGCGACCCTCGACGTACGGGAAGAGCGTCGTGCCGTTGAAGTAACCGAAGTCGGTGCCAGTCCAGCTCGTCGAGGAATCGAGCGAGTCGGCGCGCACGGCGTACGTGACTTCCACCGGGCCGCGCCGCGCAGGGACGATGCGCCAAGTGTCGGGGTCGAGCTTGTCCCAATCGAGTTCGCGGCCCTGTTGCGACGGGCGGAATCCACTGACGAACCGCGCGAAGTTCGAGATCTCGTACGCGCCGGGCGTCCATGCCGGGAGCGAGAGGAGCACCGGCCGCGTCCCATCGACGTCGAAGCGGAGTCGGACGTCGATCATGCGGGCTTCGGTCTGGAGCCGACCGAGGGTGACCTCGAAGCGCAGGTCGGACACTGGCGCCGAGATGCTCGCTCGAGTCTGGATAGCGGTCGCCGGTGCCCCGGCTCGGGAGGGCACCGGCGCGGCACCTGCGGCCCCGGAGGACGGTCCGGAGCAGGCGGTGGCGACCGAGAGGAAGAGGCCGATGAGGGCGCGCTGCATGGGGAGCATGCCCGAACACTTGGCCCACCGGCCGACGAAGGCAACCCGCCCCGTGCCGTCCTGACACTCTCGCTCGTCCATCTCATCGGACCCAACCCCCACGCCCGCCATGACCGCTCCCGCCGCACGGACCCGAGCGCAAGAGAACAAGCGTCTACACCTCGTGATGCGCGACGCCTCGATCGTCGAGGGGTCGATCTTCATCGCCGAGGACATGTCCCTCGTCTCCTATCTCGGGAGCCGGAAGGGCGGATGGATGAACATGGTGGACGCGCGGCGACCGAAGCTGGGCGAGGCGCCCGGGCACCTGATCCTGCAGACGGATCTCGTGGTGCTCGTCTCGGCACCCGACGGCAACATGCAGGTCGTGGGCGCGAGCGGCGCCGGCGCGGGCGAGCGCGAGGTGGAGCTTCACCTGATCGGCGGCAAGACGCTGCGCGGCGTGATGTTCCTCGCGCCGATGCAGCGGCTCAGCGACTACCTGAGCCACGCCGGCAAGTTCGCCGGCATCTCGCGCGCGACGCTGCTGCCCGACGGGCATGACGTGGGTGACGTGGCGGTGAACACCTCAGCGATCGCGATGATCCGCGAGGCGCGGCCGGCGGCGGGCGAGTAGCGCCCGCGCCTAGCGCGTCCAGACCACGACCGCCCCGCAGCCGTCGAAATCATTGAACTGCGGCGGGGCCTGCGCGGCCGTGTAGACCTCGATCCGCTTCGCACGCTGCAAGAGGTCGTGCTGCTCCGGCGGCTTGTCGAGCAAGCCCATGTCGAGCCCATCCTCGAAGAAGCGTGGCGCGCACCATCCCGACCCGCTTCTGAGCATGAGGTTCGAGTACATGCCGCCGCGTCCGCTCCACCGCAATGACGGCACCAGCGTGTTCATCACCGCTGCCGTGATTAGCGTGTACGGCTTCAACTGTTCCTCGGTGACGTATCGACCCGCACCGAGGGCCCGTCGGCGCTCGAAGCCGGCGCGATCGTGCGCGTACATGTCGGCGACGACCGCGACGGTGTCGAGCTGTGGCGGCACGCGCTCCAATACGAGTTCGCCGACATCCAGCGCGCTCTCGATCGGCGTCACCGGTATGTCACCGACCTGAAAACCGACCGCACGGACGGCGAGCGCCCCCGAGCGCCACGGGGCGCGGAGTTCGAACGCGCCGTTCGCATCGCTGCGCGTGGCGATCACCGAGTCGCCGACCACCGATACGATCGCAGCGGGTACCGGGACGACGGCATCAGCCACCCGTTCGACGACGCGTCCGACGACGCGCACGGACGAACTCGCCTCACCGACGATGAGGTCGAGTCGCTGTTGATGGGCCGTCATCGAGACGTGGAGCTGCCCCGTCGCTCGCGTGCGGTTCGCGGCCT
>CAYSAR010000042.1:0-12750 GCA_964428985.1 uncultured Gemmatimonadaceae bacterium
GAAGTCGTCCTGCTCGACGCGTGCCACGATTCCCGGCTCGACGACCTGCGCGAGCGCCTCCTCGAAGCGCCCCTCGGCGACGACCCGACCGGTCGCGCTCTCGACCTGGAGGATCACCGCGTCCCACGCAAGCGTCTGGTCGGTCAATGGTCGATACTCGCGGCCGCCCTCGCCACGCTGCGGTGCGCCGTAGCCCTCGTCCCAGCGTTCGTCCGGAATCTCGATGACGAGCCACAGGTATCCGGTCGTATCCGCCCAGAATCCCCGCAGCGAGGGGCTCGGCGGTCGGTTCGTGCCCGCCATGACGTACTCATCGTATGGCGCGAAGTGCGGCGTCTCGACGTCGAGATGCATCAGCGGCTCGCCGGGGGCGCGCCATTGCGTGAAGCGAAGGCGCCCGATGCGAGGCGCCGTCCAGAACGAACCGTCGGGCATGGCGCTCAGCAGGTGCGCGCCTCGCTGATCCGGTGCGAGCGAACCGCCGAATGCGCTGAGGAACTCGCCGCTGCGTGAGTAGTGCTCGTACGGCCGACCCGGTCGCCAAAGCGCGTCGGTCGAGACGAGTGAACCATCCGCCAACTCGATGAGCCGGAACGTGAATGGTCGCCAGGTCGCGGCGCGCACGGCCCCGAGTGTGTGATTCCAAACGACGAGGCGTCGTTCGCCGGTGTCGACGATGAGGGTCGAATCGCCGGAGACGAGGACCGCCGCCGGTCGGCGGAACTCACCCGGGCCGCTGCCCTCGCGTCCGAGTAGACGGACGAAGCGGCCGCGCGCATCGAAGAGGCGAGGGGGCGTCGGGGCGCCGTCGGGTTGGACCACGATCCGCATCCCGTCGAGAGCGGGGCTAACGACGGGATACCCCGCGAGCGCGCCGTCACCGTCGGTATCGCCGAGCGTCACGAGCGCCTTGAGCGAGATCGATTCGGACGCGCTTTTCTCAAGGGTGCAGCCTACGGCGAGGAATGTTGCGATCGGTGCCACGCAGCACATGGCGCGCGCCGACCGCCGTCCCATCAACGCGTCGACCGCGACGGTCGCGAGGCAGAACCCCCGTCGCGCGCGCCCGCTCACGGCCGAGCCGCGCCGCCCGTCGGCGCGGGTGAATAGCGCTGCATCTCGTACGTCCGCTCGCGCGCGACGCCCGCCGAGTCCCACGTGAGCCGCGCCGTCCAGCTCGACTCTCCCGTGCGCCGCCACTCGAACCCGTTCGCGGCCCCGCGCCCCGGCGCGAATCGCACCGACGACGAATCGAGCGCGACAAGCACGTACTCGCGCTCCGGTCCCCCGCTTCGCACGGTGCCTCCGCGAAGCGCGATGTCGCCGCTGTCGCTCGGCGTCGCGAGTGTCGAGTCGGGGAATCCGAACTTGCGGATCGTCGAGTCGTCGACCCAGCGATAGCCCTCGAAGAAGGCATCGACTCCGCCGCCGCTACCACGCCAACTGCCCTCCAGCCACCGCAGTTGCGCGAACTCGGCGGTCGAGACAGCAAGTGGGGCCTCGGCCGGCGGTGCGCCCTCGCCGGCGCAACCCGCGAGAACGGCGAACGTAAGGGCAGGCAGGATTGCGGGGCGGGGCATGTGACTCCGGGAACGGAGGTGACCATCAAACCCTCGGGACGGGTCGGCTGTCCCACGGGGAGCACCGCGAACCTACCGTCGCTCCCTTCACCCCGCGAGCCGAGTTTCCATGCGCGACATCCGCTTCGCCTTCCGCACGCTGCTCAAGACCCCATTCGTCACCGGCGTCGCCGTGCTCTCACTCGCACTCGGCATCGGGGCGAACGCGGCGATCTACTCGCTCTTCGATCAGATCCTGCTGCGGCCACTGCCAGTGCACGCCCCCAAGGAGCTCGTCAACCTGAGCATGCCGGGGCCGATCCAGGGGAGCGATTCGTGCAACCAGGCCGGCGGCTGCGACATCATCTTCAGTTATCCGATGTTCCGCGACCTCGAGCGCGAGCAGGACGTGCTCGCCGGCATTGCGGGACACCGGCTCTTCGGCGTCAGTCTCTCGATCGGCGATGAGCCGCAGACGGGCTCGGGCGTCTGGGTGACCGGCGGCTACTTCAACGCGCTCGGCATCCAGCCGGCGCTCGGCCGCCTGCTGCGGCCCGAGGACAACGAGCCGGGGCAGGACAACATGGTCGCGGTGCTCGGCTACCGGCTCTGGATGGAGTCGTACGGCGGCCGACCGGACGCCGTGGGGCAGGTGATCCGCGCGAACGGGCGTTCATACACGATCGTCGGCGTCGCCCCGCAGGGTTTCGAGGGCACGACGCTCGGCGTGCGGCCGGCACTCTACGTGCCGATGCAGTCACGCACATGGGTCGGGACCTACAACGGCCTCGAGAACCGTCGCGATTACTGGGTCTACCTCTTCGGACGCCTCAAGCCGGGCGTCTCGCGCGAGGCGGCGAAGGCCGGGCTCGATCGCGTCATCCGTCCGATCCTCACCGACATCGAGGCGCCGCTCCAGCGGAGCATGAGCGACGCGACGATGGCGCGCTTCAAGGCGAAGGAGATGGTCGTCGAGCCCGGCGCCCGCGGCCAGAGTTCGATGCACGCCGAGGCCCGCACGCCGCTCCTGATGCTCTTCTCGATCACCGGCGTCGTGTTGCTGATCGCCTGCGCGAACATCGCGAACCTGCTGCTCGCGAGGGGGGCGAACCGCGCGACCGAGATGGGGGTGCGCCTCGCGCTCGGGGCGAACCGCCGTCGGCTCATGGTGCAGTTGCTCACGGAGTCGATCGTGCTTGCGTTGATGGGCGGCGTCGCGAGCCTGCTTGTCGCGTCGTGGACGCTCGATGGCATCTCGGCGCTGCTGCCGTCGGACGCGGTGGACACCCTCGAGTTCGCGGTGCAGCCCACGGTGCTCGTCTTCGCGGCGCTGCTCGCGGTCGGGACCGGATTCCTCTTCGGCCTCTTCCCGGCGCTGCACTCGACGCGCGCCGACCTCATCAGCTCAATCCGCGCCGGCGCCGGGCAGATCGCCGGGGGCCGCGTCGCGGCGCGCTTCCGGGCCGGCCTCGTGACGGCGCAGATCGCGCTCTCGACCGCGCTGCTCGTCTCCGCGGGTCTCTTCCTCAAGAGTCTGACGAACGTCACGCGCGTCGACCTCGGCGTGCAGATCGAGGACATGGTCACGTTCTCGATCTCGCCGCTGCGCACGGGCATGGACACGCTGCGCGCGAAGGCGCTCTACTCGCGCGTCGAGGAGGAGCTGCGCGCGACGCCTGGGGTTACGTCGGTCACGAGTTCGCTCGTGCCGCTGCTCGCCGGCGACAGCTGGGGCAACGACGTGCGCGTGCAGGGCTTCGCGTGTCTCCCGGACGTCGACTGCAACTCGCGCTTCAACGCGCTCGGCCCCGGCTACTTCACGACGCTCGGCGTGGACCTCGCCTCGGGCCGCGACTTCACGCCGTCGGACATCGATGGCGGGACGCGCGTCGCGATCGTGAACGAGGCCTTCGCCGAGAAGTTCAACCTCGGCAAGGACGCGGTCGGGAAGTTCATGGGCCGCGCGTTCGAGGGCGACTCGGTCACGACGCTCATCGTCGGGCTCGCCCCGAACATCAAGTACAACGACGTGAAGGGCCAGCCGCAGGCGGTGTTTTACCTGCCGTGGCAGCAACTCGGCGTGCTCGGGCAGATGTACTTCTACGTGCGCACGTCGCTGCCGGCGGAACAACTGCTCGCCGGCATCCCGACGCTCATGAAGCGCATCGAGCCGACGGTTCCGGTGCAGGAGCTGCGCACGATGCCGGCGCAGATGCGCGAGAACATCTTCCTCGACCGCATGATCTCGATCCTCTCGGCGGCGTTCGCGCTGCTCGCGACGTTGCTCGCCGGCGTCGGGCTCTATGGCGTGCTCGCGTACTCGGTCGCACAGCGCACGCGCGAGATCGGCGTGCGCATGGCGCTCGGGGCCGACAGTCGGTCGGTGCAGGGGATGGTGCTGCGCCAAGTCGGCGTCATGATCGCGATCGGCGCGACCGTGGGCGCACTCGGGGCGTTCGGGCTGGGCCGTGCCGCGCAGTCGCTGCTCTTCGGGCTTGAGGGGCACGACCCGATCGTCTTCACGCTCGCCGTCGCGACGCTCGCGCTCGTCGCGCTCGGCGCCGGGTGGGTGCCGGCGATGCGGGCGAGCCGAACAGACCCCATCCGCGCGCTCCGCTACGATTGAGGCCCATCACGATGTGAGCGGGCGCGAACGGGACCGAGCGGGGGGATCGTCCATGTCCGGATGAGGAACCGCTCGGTCTCGACCACGCGGCGGGTCATGAGCACCGCCCAGAAGGTGTTCACCGCGTTCGTCACCACCGTCGCGGCGGTGATGACGCTCGCCCTCAACGCGAAGAGCCTCGGCGTCTCGTCGTTCCTCGGGCTCATCGATCCCGACGTCGCGAACCACGCGGCGCGGCGCATCATCGTGACCCCGCGCGTCGACACGCTGCGCGCGCTCGGCGACACGTCCGGCATCATCGCGACGGTGACCGACTCCCATGGCGCGCTGCTCGCCGGCGCGCGCCTCAGGTGGCGCAGCAGCGACACGACCGTCGTGCGCGTCGATTCCACGGGCATCATCGTCGCGCGCGCGCCGGGCCGCGCGACGATCGAGGTGACCGTCCGCGACATCACCGCGACGGCGGCGGTGCTCGTGCGGCAGGCCCCCGACGCGATCCGCATCGTCGGCGACTCGGTCGCCCGCATCGCCGACGGCGACTCGCTGCGGCTCGGCGCGGTCGTCGTCGATGCGCGGCAGCATCCGATCGTCGGCCTCGCGCCGAGGTGGAGCGCGCCGGACTCGCAGGTCGTACGGCTCGCGGCGAGCGGCGAGGCGGTCGCGGCCATGCCGGGGCGCACGACCGTGACGGCCGCCGTCGGCGACCTGGTCGCGACGCTGCCGGTGGAGGTGGTCCTCATGCCCGCCGTCGTCGAGCGCGTCGACACGACCGCGCTGCGCGGTGTCGCCGGCCGCGCGATCGCGAAGCCGGTCACGCTGCGCGTGCTGACCCGCTCGGGCCAGCCGGTGGCGGGGGCCGCCATCGCGCTCACGACCGAGGACGGCGAGGGCAACGTCGCGCCGGCGAATGCGACGACCGACGCCGACGGTCGCGCGAAGGTACAGTGGACGCTCGGCGCGCGCGCGGGCCGGCAGCAACTTCACGCCCGCGTCGCGGCGGTGGACAGCGCGTTCACGCTCGTCGCCGAGGTCGATCCCGCCCCCGGCAACGTGGTGATCGAGGTGATCACCTCTGAGCTGCGCGGTACGGCGGCGGAACGGATCGAGCATCCGGCGCGGATCCGTGTGACCGACTCCGCGGGCGTCGCGCTGGCGCAGGTGCGGGTCACGTGGCGGGCGTTGAACGACGGCGCCGTGGAAGGCGTCGCTTACACCGACACCGCGGGCTTCGCCGAGGCGCGCTGGACGCTCGGGAAGCGGGCCGGCTGGCAGGAACTGCTCGTCCAGGTCGGTGACGCGCGCTTCACCCCCGCGACGCGGGTACGTGCGCGCGCCGAGGAAGGTGCACCGACCTCGGTGCGCGTGATCGCCGGCGACCGTCAGTCGGCGACCGTCGGCAAGGCGCCCCCGAAGCCGATCGTCGTCGCCGTGCGGGACTCGCTCGGCAATGGCGTGCCGAACGCGCCGGTGCGCGTGCACGCCGGCCCGACGGATCTCGTCGACACGCTCGTGATGACGGGCGCCGATGGCAACGCGACCGTGCGGTGGATGGTCGGGCTCAAGGCGGGGCCGCAGCGCATCGTCGTGCAGCTCGAGGGCACGATGCTACAGGACACCGTCGTCGCGAACGCGCGCGCCGGCGCGGCGGCGTCGGTCGAACTCGTCGCGGCGAAGGCAAGTGGTGGGAAGCAGCGTCTCACCGCGAAGGTCGTCGACGAGCACGGCAACGCCGTGCGCAACGCGTCGGTCGTCTTCGCGGCACGCGCCGGCGCGCTAAGCCGCAGCAAGGTCACGAGCGACAGCCTCGGTCGCGCGATCGTGACGTGGACGCCGCCGGTCGCCAAGGCCGCCGCTCCGACGAAGACGGCGACGAAGACGGCGACGAAGACGGCGAAGGGCGTGGCGGCGAAGACGGTCGCGAAGCCCGAGCCGCCCCCGCCGACGCGCGTCACCGCGACGGTGGCGGGGACGAAGATCGCGGCGGAGACGACGGTGCGGTAGTCAGGGTGCGAGGCGGTAGCGGACCGTGACCTGCGTCGTGACGGTCACGTCGGGCGTGGGACTCTGCGGGTTGAAGCCCGGCTCCAGGTTGACGAGGTTCGGACCGAAGCGCTGGCGGTCCATGATGTTCACCGAGACGTCGGCAAGCCCGCCGAGCCGCGCTCCCATCGCGGCCGCGGTCGCGGCCGCCTCCGCCCGAGCCGCGGCCAATGCCTCGTTCCTGATCCGCGAGCGGACGGCCTGCTCGTCCGCCGACTCGTAGATGACGGCACTCGCCGCAGTGGCGCCCGCGTCGAGCGCCGCTGCGGCCGCTCGCTGCAGTAGTTCGAGCCGCGTGAACGTGACACGGACGAGCACGCGTGAGGTGTAGGACGGCGTCGGGCTCGGGCTCGGGTATCCGCGCGGATTCGCCGGGCCGATGTGTCCGGGGATCGGCGAATCGATCGTGACGCCCTCACCGAGGCCGCGCAGCGCCGCGAGCACGGCGGGCACTCGCGCCTCGGCCCGCGTCATCGCCTCTGTCGCCGACTCCGCCGTCCCTTCGACGGTGAGATAGAAGATCGCGCGATCGGCCTTCACCGTGGCGCTGCTCATCGCAGTCACCGTGAGGATGCTATCCCGTGCGAGCGCCTGGAGCGCGGACGGGACGAGGGCGAATGCGAGCGCAAGGAGGGAGAGCAGCCGCGCGATCGTCATGCGACCTCCGGTGGGGTTCGATTCGCCCTACCCACGGACCACCATCGAGCGTCACGTCTTGCTCAACGCAGCCGCGGGTCAAGCGCCACCGGAGGGAGCACCTCCGCCTCCCAAGTCTCGAGTATGCGTTTCAACTCGACCGCGTCGGCGCTGCGTTCGAACCTTAGATCCCGCCGCTCGGCGACATCGGCTCCGAGATCGTAGAGGAACTCACCGTCCTCGTTCACGACATACTTCAGGTCGCCGTGCCGCACCGCCTTCTGCCGGCGGCGCTGCGTCACGCGCCAGAAGAGCGTGCGTGGTTGCGGCGGCGCGGCGGCGATGAGCGTCGGAAGCAAGTCGATACCATCCACGGGACGCGTGAACGCCGTGCCGGCGAGCGCAGCGAACGTCACCGACCAGTCCATCGTGACCGCGACCTGATCCGATCGCGTCCCGGCGGCGATGCGCGCCGGCCAGCGCGCCGCCGTCGCGACGCGGATGCCGCCTTCGCCGACGGTCATCTTCGCGTGGCTGAGCGGCCCCATGTGCGAGAAGCGCTCGCCGCCGTTGTCGCTCGTGAAGACGAGCAGCGTGTCGTCGGCCATGCCGGCGAGCTCGAGCGCGTCGAGCACGCGGCCGATGCCTTCGTCGAGACTCGTCATCATCGCGGCGAACCGCGCGGGCGTCCCGCCGCCGCGCCAGTCGAGCGTGTCGGGACGCACGACATCCTCCGGCGCCTGCCAGGGCCAATGCGGCGCGTTGTACTGGAGACTCAGGAAGAGCGGCTGATCATCATGCTCGGCGGCGTGCCGCGTGATGATCCGAACGGCACGTTCGCTGAACAGATCGGTGAGGTAACCCTCGGGCGTGACGGGCGTGCGCCCGTCGTGGAAGAGCACGCGGTGCTGCTCGGTGTCCTCCTTCGTGTGGTAGTCCGCCGCGGCGCCAAGGAAGCCGTAGAACTCGTCGAGGCCGTGCTCCATCGGATGGAATGGCGGCAGCGTGCCGAGATGCCACTTCCCGACGAGCGCCGTGCGATAGCCGCCATCCTTCAGCAAGCGCGGCAGCGTCGGCGGCTCAGGCGAGAGTCCGGTCGGATGCGACGTGAGTGGCTCGTGGAGTCCGACCTCCTCGCGCGCCGGATACCGTGCGGTCATCAACGCGACGCGCGTGGGCGAACAGACCGGCGCCGCCGAGTAGCATTGATCGAAGGTCATCCCTTCGCGCGCGATGCGGTCGATGTGCGGCGTCGCGTAACCGGTCGTGCCGGTGAAGCCGACGTCACCGTAGCCGAGGTCGTCGCACATGATGAGCACGATGTGCGGCTTCCTGCCGCCGCCGCGCTCGGCACAGCTAGACGCGCCGAGGCCGAGGCCGAGCGCGGCGGAGGCCTGGAACAGGGACGCGAGGAAATGGCGACGTCGCATGGCGAAAGTATCGCTGTTCACCTGCGGCCCCGTCAGGCTGCGTCGGCGGCGGGATCCTGACGGTAGAAGTCGCGGAGGGCCTCGTAGAGCGCCGGATGCCGATCGCGTAGCTCTCGGGGACGCTCGAAGAAATGCTCGGTCAGTACGGCGAAGAACTCGGCGGGATTCGTCGCGCCGTATTCGTCGATGACGGTAGTGGAGCCGGCCGTGACCGCCGCCTGATGAGCGACGAATTCCTCCTGCATCGCCCGGCCCCACGCCCGATAGGCCGCGCGGCTGTCGAGCAACGGCGTTCCGTCGAACGCGCGGTCCTGGAAGTCAAGCTCGTGCGCGAACTCGTGCAGGATCACGTCGCGCGCATCGCTGGGTTCGGAGAGACCGCGCGTCGCGTCGTCCCACGCCAGGATGATCGCACTGCGCCGACCTGTGGCGAGGCCAGCGACCGGGTCGTCAGACTCCGACCAGATTCCGCCTTCGAGGCGTTCAGTCCGCTTGCGCACGACCGCCGCGGGATAGACGAGGATGCTCACCACGGTCGGGAAGTAGTCGTCCGGACGGTTCAACAGGAGTCGCGCCGCCTGCACGGCGATCGTGACGCGGATCTCGTCAGTCAGTTCGAGACCGCCGCACCCCTCGAAGTGCTTCTCCGCGAGCAGGACCTGTGCGTGTCCAAGCACCTCCGCCTGATCGCTCGGACTGAGCGTCGCGAAGAGGGGAATGTTCCGATCGACGTGAGCGCGCCACTCGGCCGGGAACGGCTGCGTGCGCAGCTTCGCGCGGCGACGTCGGCGGAAGAAATCGAAGGGCATCGTGCGCTGGATTCTATCGCCGACGCGCGACGGCTGGCGAGCCGCGCGCGCGACTCACCAGCCGTCCCCCACGGATCACCGCCTCACGGCGTGATCACGACCATCGGCACTACGACCGAGTCAGGCACGGGCACCGGGACCGTCATCGGCGTCACCTGCTGCCACTCACGCACCTTCGCCCGGAACTCCTCGGCGAGCTTCTGCACGCTCACCTCGTCGACGAACGTGCTGTCGGTGATCGCGCCCTTCATGCGCTCGAGGTTCGCCATCGCCTTCTTGTTGTCCGGCCCGTGCTGCACCGCGAGCTCATACCGGTGGAGCGCGGCGATCGGATACCCCGACTTCTCGAGCGCCATGCCGAGGTTGTTCAGGAAGAGCGGAGCGGTCGGCCGCACCTGCACGGCTCGAGCGAGGGGGCCGAGCGCGGTCTCGACGTCGCCGCGGTCGAGGTAGAGCATGCCGAGGTTGTTGAGGCCCCAGGCATCGTCCTCGTCGCGCGTGAGCAGTTCGCGATACGTCGCGATTGCGCCGTCGATGTCACCCTGCTCCGACTGCGCGCGGGCCACGAGTCGCAGGCCCTCGCCGCTCGTCGAGTCGATCGCACGACCCTTCTCGATCACCTCGAGCGCTTCGCCGGGCCGGCCGAGGTCGAGCAGCACGCGGCCCTGGTTGAAGTACGCCTTCGCGAACGTCGGCGTGAGCTCGATCGCCTTGTCGAAGGCAACCTTCGCCCGCTCGAAGTCGCCGGCCTTCCAGCTCGAGAGGCCGAGCATGTAGTGACCGTGGCCGTCGTCTACGCGCGACTCGAGGTGCGTCTCATAGAGCCGCTTCGCCGCTCGATAGTCGCCGGCCTTGTACGCCTCCTCGGGCGTGCCGAACGTCGGCGTCTCCGGCTCGACGACCGGGACGGTGCGCGCGACGGTGCTCACCGGCGTCGGCGTGACCGGTGCGACGGTGACCGCCGCCTCCGCCTCGGCGATGCGCGAGGGATCCTCGCCGCCGCACGCCGCGAGCGCGAACGTCAGCGCGAGCAGGGGGATGAGGGCCATGTGGCCCATCGAGACGTTCTTGGAGCGGGTCATGCGAACCTCCTTGTGGGGGCGGGAAGGATTTCCCGTCGGTCGTTCACAAGGCAGGAGGCACGCCTAAGGGTGCGGAACGGCTAAGGCATTGTGGGTCCGCGGTTTATGTCGCGGGTGGCGAGCCGCGTTGTGTCCGCTCTGACACCTATGCCGGGGTTGTCTCGTGTCCGCGCGGACACGTGGGTCCTAGTTCGGCCGCTGGATCCCGAGTCGTCGCATGATCTTCAGCAGGCTCGCGTGATCGGCCAGCTCGAGCGCCTCCGCCGTTCTCGTGATCTGCCATGCATGCTTCTCGAGCGCCGCGAGCACGATGCGTCGCTCGGCGTCGATCCTCTGAGCATGGAACGACGCTGACTCGGAGGGCTCAGCGGTCCTCCGGCCCCCGACCTCTGGTGGCAGATGCTCGACGCGGACCGTCTCGGCCTCCGCGCTCACGATCGCTCGCTCGATCGCATTGCGCAGCTCGCGGACGTTGTTGCGCCGCCAGTCGTGGGCGACGAGCGCTTCGCGCGCCTCGGGGGCGAGGCGCTTCGGCAATACGCCAAACTCTCGGCACGTGACCTCGACGAACCGGTCCGCGAGCATCGCGATGTCCTCCTGACGATCGCGCAGCGGCGGCACATGGATCACGTGGACGTTCAACCGATAGTACAAGTCCTCGCGGAACTCCTTCGCCTTCGCCATCGCGTCGAGGTCGCGGTTCGTCGCGGCGACGACGCGCGCGCTGACCTTGATGCTCGCCGTGCCGCCGACGCGCGTGACGACATGGTTCTCGAGCACGCGCAGCAGCTTCGGCTGCGTCGCGATCGGCATCTCACCGACCTCATCGAGGAAGAGCGTGCCGTCGCCGGTCGCCTCGAACGCGCCCTTGCGCATCGCCATCGCGCCGGTGAACGCGCCGCGCTCGTGCCCGAAGAGCTCCGACTCGACGAGGTTCTCCGGCAACGCGGCGCAGTTGAGCGCGGTGAACGGCGACGTCGGGTGCGCGCCGAGCCGGTGCAACTCGCGCGCGACGAGTTCCTTGCCCGTTCCGCTCTCGCCGAGCACGAGCACGGCGCTGCGCACCGGCGCGACGCGCGCGATCGCATCGCGCAGCTGCTGCATCGCCGCACTCGATCCGAGCAGCGACGACTCACCGAGCCGCGCCTGGAGCGCGAACACCTCGCGGCGCAGGCGATGCCGCTCGATCGCGCTCGCGACCTCCTGCACGACGCGCTCCATCGGCTCGGCCTTGTCGATGAACCCCGCCGCGCCGAGCTTCACCGCCGCGATGCAGCGGTCGAAGTCGCCCGTGCCCGTGTAGACGATCACCGGCGTGTCGTCGCCGCGGTGCCGCAGCGTGCGCAGGACCTCGAACCCATCGATGCCTGGCATCTCGAGGTCGAGGATGACGCAGTCGATGCCGCCGCGTTCGAGCAGCGTCAGTGCGGCGCCGCCGTTCGCCGCGGTCGTGACCTCGTACTCGCCGAGGCGGCGTAGGTCGTACGCGTACTGCTCGGCGAGGGCGGGGATGTCGTCGACGACGAGGACGTGGCTCATGCGGCCGGCAACTCGACGGTGAAGGTGGTGCCCTGATCTGGCGCGGACTCGGCGCGCAGCGATCCGCCGAGGTCGCCGACGAGCCGGCGCACGACGGAGAGGCCGAGTCCGGTTCCGGTCGCCTTCGTCGTATGGAAGTCGTCGAAGGCGCGCGCGAGCTCGGCGCGCGTCATGCCGCGGCCGGTGTCGGCGATCGCGAGGCGCACGCGACGCTCGTCGCTGCTGCCGGCGACATCCGCCGAGATCGTGATCGCACCGCGCTTCCCATCGAGCGCGTCGACCGCGTTCGAGACGAGGTTCTCGACGATGCGGCGTAGCACGACGGCGTCGGCGCGGACGGCGGGCAGGGTCTCGGGGACGCGGATATCGATCGGGACCGCACTATGCGCTTGCACCACGTCGTCGAGGACCGGGCGCAGCGGTGTCGGCGCGTGGCTCATCGATGGCGAGAGCCGCGCGTAGTTCCGCGCGAGCGTCTCGAGGTACTCGACGCTCGATTCCAGCGTCCCGCGCCGCTCGAGGAACGTCGCCACGAGTGTCGCCGGCTCCCGTTCCGCCACCTGCGCGAGGTGCCGCAGCACGTTCCGGATCGGCGCGAGGCCGTTCTTGATGTCGTGGTTCACTTGCCGCGCCAGATCGCCGGTCGCGGCCGCGCGCTCGGCCTCGCGCAGCTTGATGACGCTCGCGCGCAGGCGCGTCGTCAGTGCATCCAGCGTTCGCTCGAGCGTGCCGACCTCGTCATCACGGCCGGTCGCGAAGCGCTGCTCGAGTCGATCGAGATCGAGTCGCGCGGTGCGCGCCGAGAGCTCGGCGACCGGCGCGGCGATCGCTCGGGCGACGAGTGTCGCGGCGACGATCGCGAGCAGCAGCGTGAGGCCGAGCGCCGAGAGCAGCCAGGTGCGGACGCTTGCGGCGAGCGCGCGCGAGGGGGCAGGGTCGTGGAGCAGCGCGATGCGGGCGATCCGCACGGCGCCACTTCCTGTATCGTCGACGAACGGGAGCGAGTCGGCGACCGTGTACGGCGCGCGG
>CAYSAR010000043.1:0-12736 GCA_964428985.1 uncultured Gemmatimonadaceae bacterium
ATCGTCGCCGACGCCGGCCGCTCGGTGAAGCGATTGCTCGCCGACGTGCCGCGGTTCGTCTCGACGCCAGAGATGCGTGTCGACTGTCCGGACGACCGCAAGGAGCAGGTCGTGCGCGACGCCCTCGCGCACTTCCGGTCGCGCTATCGCGTGAGCGACGTCGATGGCGTGCGCATCCTGTTCGACGGGGGCTGGGGCCTCATCCGCAGCTCCAACACGCAACCGATCCTCGTGCTCCGGTTCGAGGCGGATTCCGAGAAGCGACTCGCCGAGCTGCGCGCCGAGGTCGAGGAATGGCTCGAGACGCAGGGCGTGAAGGTGACTCCCGCCGCGCACTGACATGACGGGGAAGCGCGGACTCCTCTGGCTCCTCGCCGGGATCGCGCTCGCCCTCCTCGCGGGTCGTGCCCTCGCCGCGGTCTACGCCGACTGGGCCTTCTTCCACGCCCAAGGGGCCGGCGATCTCTGGCGCACCGCGTTCGGCACCGGCGTGACGATGCGCTTCGCGACCTTCCTCGTCGCGTTCGCGTTCACGTTCGCGAACCTCTACGCGGTGCGACAGTCGATCATCTCGCTCGTGGTGCCGCGACGCGTGGGGGACTTCGACTTCGGCGAGACCGTGCCACCCCGGCGCATGACGACCGCCGCGCTCGGCGGCGCGCTCGTGATTGCGCTGCTCTTCGCCGCGCTCGGTCACGACTGGACCGAGGTCGCACTCGCGTTCGGCGGTCGGCCCTTCGGGGAGATCGAGCCGTTCGGCGGGCGTGACCTCGGGTTCTTCGTGAACTGGCTGCCGTTCGAGCGCTCGCTCTACGCGCTGCTGACCGTCCTCGTCGCGATCGTCGCGCTGCTCGTGGTCGTCCTCTACTGGGGCACGCCGAGCGTGCGGTGGGACGAGCGTGGCCTCTACGTGTCGACGTGGGTGCGACGCCACCTCGGGATTCTCGGTGCCCTCGTCATCCTGCTCGTCGGGTGGGATTGGCGGCTCGACCGGTTCGCGTTGCTGGTCGACGGCACGGGAGGAGGCAGCGCCGCCGGCGGCGCGGCGTTCTCGCGCTTCGACCATCGCGTGCTGACGCCGTATCTCGTGCTCCTGCAGTTCGTCGCGCTTCCGGTGGCGGTCGTGTTCGCGCTCGCCGTGTGGCGGGGCTGGGTGCGCATCGCGCTCGGCCTCACGTCGTTGCTGATCCTCGCCGGTCCCGTCACGCGCGTCGTCATGAGCGCCGTCGCGGTCGGTGGCGGCGAGGACGCCGATCGCACCGCGCGCGAGCGCACGTACCTCACGACGCGGGCGCTCTACACGCAACGCGCGTACGGGCTCGATCAGGTCGAGCGGCCGGCGGTCGGGGACCGCCGTCACCCCGCGCCGGCGCAGGCGGCGCGATGGGTCAGCGCCTGGGATCCGGCGGCCCTGACGCGCTACATCGAGCTGGAACGCCGCGGCACCGACGTTGCGGCCTTCGCCTGGCAGGGTGGGAGCGATGGACTCGGCGCGGTCCTGCTGCGAGAACCGCCGCCGGCGTCGGCGCCCGGTGCGCGATGGCCGGCCGACCGGCTCGTCGCACATGGCGTTGACGCGCGTGGCCTCCCGATGCTGTCGGCGGGCGTGCTCGCGAACGGCATCGGCGGCGTGCTCGTGTGGCCCGGCGCTCCGCCGTGGGCTCTCGTGGCGGACACGATCGGTCGCCTGCCGGCGCCGGCGTTCGAGTCCACGCTCGAACGCGTCGCCCAAGCCTGGGACCTGCAGAACCCCCGACTGCTCGCCGCCGAGCCGCCGGCCCCGCGTCCGCGGCTCCTGACGCATCGCGACGTGCGCGATCGTCTCGAACGCCTCGCGCCGTTCTTCCGCGCGGGGCCGACCGTCACGCCACTCGTGCGCGGGGACTCACTCTACTGGGTCGCCGAGCTCTTCGTCGTCTCACGCGAGTATCCGCTGAGCGCGGCGATCGACTTCGCGGGTACTCGAGCGCACTACGTGCGGCACGCGGCGACGGCCCTCGTCCAGGCGCAGACGGGGCGCGTCATGATGCTTCCCGTCATCGCGCCCGACTCGCTCGCGGCGAGCTGGATGCGCCGTTTCCCCTCGCTGTTCACGGCGCGCGCCGAGGCGCCGCGCTGGCTCGACACCGCTCTCCCTCCGCCCGTCGACCTCTTGCTCGTCCAAGGCGAGGTGCTCGCTGCAGGGCGCGCGCCGGGAGATACGGCGGCCGTCGCATCGCTCGCGCGCGTCGACGACGCCGATGCCGACCTCGTCAGCGGACCGCCGACGTTGATGCAGGCCGACAGCGCAGGCCACCTCGCGTGGACCGTGCCGATGGGCACCGGCGCATCGCTGACCGGCACGCTGACGGTCTCCGGCGGGCTCACGCCGCGCGTGACGCACGAGATCCATGCCGTCGGCTTGGGCTGGACGGAGGCGCTCGAGCGACTGCAGCAGGCCGCCGACGAGTCAGGGATCGGACGCGCCCTCGTCCACTCTCGCCGCGGCCGCGTCCAGACGATCCCACTCAGCGGCGGTCCCGCGTTCCTCCAGTCGTTCTACGAGTGGCCACCGGACGGCCCACCTCGCCTCGCCGGTGTAGTCGCCCTTCGGGAAGGACGCACCGTCGTCGCGAGAACGGTCGGTGAGGCGCTCGGGCAGCCGGCCGATCCGCCGCCGCGCGCGCTCCCCGCTGATGTCTTGCGCGCCCGCGCCGCGGCGCTCTACGACGCGATGGACGCCGCACGTCGGGCAGGGGACTGGCGGGCCTACGGTGAGGCGTGGATCGCACTCGGAAGGCTTCTCGGCAGGCCCTGAGTCCCGTTAAGTTGCGGGGCTCCATCTGTCCCGCAACCGGAGACCGTCCGAAGTGAACATCCACGAGTACCAGGCCAAGGAGATCCTCCGTGGCCATGGCGTGCCGATCCCGCCCGGCGAGGTCGCGACGACGCCGGAACAGGCCGAGGCGATCGCCCAGCGGTATGGCACCGCGGTGATGGTGAAGGCGCAGGTGCACGCCGGCGGCCGCGGCAAGGCCGGCGGCGTGAAGTTCTGCAAGACGCCCGCCGACGCGAAGGAGAAGGCGACGGCGATCCTTGGCATGAAGATCAAGGACCTCACGGTCGAGAAGGTGCTCGTGACCGTCGCCGCCGACATCGGCAGCGAGGCGTACGTCGGCATCATCGTCGACCGCGCGACCAAGAAGCCGGTGTTCATGGTGTCCGCCGCCGGCGGCATCGACATCGAGCAGGTCGCCGCCGAGACGCCGGAGAAGATCCTCTACGTGCCGGTCGACGTGCGCTACGGCCTGCCGAACTACGACGCGATGCGCATGGGCTTCTTCCTCTACGACGATGTGAAGCTCGCCCGCGCCGCCGCGCGCGTCATGCAGCAGCTCTACGCCGCGTTCATGGCGACCGGCTGCTCGCTCGCCGAGATCAACCCGCTCGTCGTGACGCCCCAGGGCGACGTCGTCGCCGTCGACGGCAAGATGGTCATCGACGACAACGAGCTCGACCGCCGCCCCGACGTCGCGAAGTTGCGCGACACGTCGAGCGAGGCGCCGAGCGAGGTCGAGGCCCGCGACGCGAACCTGACCTTCATTAAGCTCGACGGCGACGTCGGCTGCATCGTAAACGGCGCCGGCCTCGCGATGGCGACGATGGACCTCGTGAAGTACTACGGCGGCGAGCCGGCGAACTTCCTCGACATCGGCGGCTCGTCGAACCCCGAGAAGGTCGTCAACGCGCTGCGCATCATCACGGCCGACCCGAACGTGAAGGCCATCCTGTTCAACATCTTCGGCGGCATCACGCGCACCGACGACGTGGCCAACGGCATCGTGACGGCCACCAAGCAGAACCCGCTGAAGGTGCCGATCGTCATCCGCCTCACGGGCACAAACGAAGAGATCGCCATGAAGATCCTCACGGAGAACGGATTCTCCGCCTCCAGCGACATGGACACGGCCGTGAAGAGCGCGGTCGAGCTGGCCAAGGGAGGCAAGTAAGATGAGCGTCTTCATCGACAAGAACACCAAGCTCGTCATCCAGGGCATCACGGGCCGCGACGGCTCGTTCCACGCCAAGCAGATGATGGAGTACGGCACGCAGGTCGTCGCCGGCGTCACGCCGGGCAAGGGCGGCCAGAAGTTCGAGGGCACGGTGCCGATCTTCAACACCGTGGCCGACGCCGTGAAGGCGACGGGCGCCAACACCTCGGTGATCTACGTGCCGCCGCCGTTCGCGGCCGACGCGATCATGGAAGCGGCCGCCGCGGGCGTCTCGCTCGTGGTCTGCATCACGGAAGGCGTGCCGGTGCTCGACATGACGAAGGTCTATCCCTTCGTGAAGGAGCGCGGCGTCCGCCTCATCGGCCCGAACTGCCCGGGCCTCATCACGCCGGGCGAGGCGAAGGTCGGCATCATCCCGGGCCGCATCTGCACGCCGGGTCCGGTGGGCGTGGTCTCGCGCTCGGGCACGCTGACGTACGAAGTCGTGTACCAGCTCACCCGCGCGGGCATCGGCCAGACGACCTGCGTCGGCATCGGTGGCGACCCGATCAACGGCACGAACTTCATCGACTGCCTCGAGGCGTTCGAGAAGGATCCGGCGACGAAGGCGATTGCGATGATGGGGGAGATCGGCGGCACCGACGAGCAGGAGGCGGCCGCCTACGTCAAGAAGCACATGAAGAAGCCGGTCGTGGGCTTCATCGCGGGCCAGACCGCGCCGCCGGGCCGACGCATGGGGCACGCCGGCGCGATCATCTCCGGGTCGTCGGGCACGGCGGCCGAGAAGCTCGAGGCGTTCGAGAAGGCCGGGATCGGCATCGCGAAGCGGCCGAAGGACTTCGTGGAGTTGATCAAGGCGCGTCTGAAGTAGAGCTACGACGGCATCCCAATCCCAATATGACTCCCCTCAACTACACCTTCTCGATCATCAAGCCGGACGCCTTCACCTCGGGGAAGGCGGGCAAGATCCTCGCCCACCTCGAGGCCCAGGGCTTCATCATCCGCGCGGCGCGCGTCATTCACCTCACGAAGCGCCAGGCGGAGGAGTTCTACGCGGTCCACCGCGGTCGGCCGTTCTACGACGAGCTCGTGGCGTTCATGAGTTCGGGGCAGTGCATGCCGCTCATCCTCCAGAAGGACAACGCGGTCGCGGCGCTGCGCGAGGCGATCGGCGCGACCGATCCGGCCGAGGCGGCGCCGGGAACGGTGCGCAAGCTCTTCGCCGAGTCGAAGGGACGGAACGCGATCCACGCCTCCGATTCCGACGAGAACGCGACGCGCGAGGCGCGCTTCTTCTTCTCGGAGGCGGACGCCATCTAAGTCGCTGCCAGACCGTAGTTTGGGACCGTCGGTGCCTTGACCCGACCGCCGGTCCGGAATAGGTTTCGCTGCTATGCTGTCGTTCGACATCCGCACCCTGCAGCAAGGGCCCATCCAAGTGGACGGGACGCTCGCGCCGGGCGATCAGGTCTGGATGGAAGGCGACACGCTGCCGAAGGACGGCGTCCGCGTCACGGGGCGCCTGAGTTCCGCCGGGAGCGGGCGGTTCTACTTCAGCGGCGGCTTCCACGGCGTCGCGCTCGGCGAATGTCGTCGCTGCCTCAATCCGGTCGAGTCCGTGGTGCAGGGTGAGTTGCACCTCATCTACGCCGACGCGGACGACGAGACCGCCGACGAGCCGGACATCTATCCGCTCGCGGAGCTCGGGACCTCGCTCGACCTGCGCCCGGCCGTGCGAGAACAGTGGTTGTTGGACGCCGGCTCGCTGCCGTTGTGCCGCCCTGATTGCCAGGGACTGTGCCCGACCTGCGGGGCGGAGCTGAACGAAGGACCGTGTGACTGCGCCGAACGGGCATCGACCGCTGAACCCGTGGCACCGTAGCACGAGACTCGCTGCACCCGTTCGTCACCGAAGCATCCCAATCCCCAGCGATCCGAGAAGAGACCCCGATGGCCGTCCCGAAGCGTCGTACCTCCAAGCGCAAGAAGCGCGCGCGGAACACCCACAAGGTGGCCGCGAAGATCAATGTCCAGGCGTGCCCGAAGTGCGGGGCGATGAAGCGTCCCCATCACGTCTGTGAGGAGTGCGGCTTCTACGCCGGCGAGCAGCGGGTCGCGGCGCGCGAAGCCTAGGCATGGCGCGCATCGCGCTGGACGCGATGGGGGGCGATCATGCGCCCCAGGCGCCGATTGCCGCCGCGCTCATGGCGGCGACCGAACTCGGTGCCACACATTCGATCCTCCTCATCGGGCGCAGCGCGGACATCCGCGCTGAGCTCGACCAGCAGCTTGTCGCCGCCCCGGCCGATGTCGCCGCGGCGGCGTCGCGCTTCGAGATCATCGACGCGGCTGATGTCATCGCGATGTCGGACAAGCCCTCGACGGCCGTGCGCGGCAAGCCGAACTCGTCGATGACGGTCGGCATCAAGCTGCACGCCGAGGGCCGGGCTGACGCGTTCGTGTCGGCCGGGAACACCGGCGCGCAGATGGCGGCGTCGACCGTCTTCCTGCGGCTGCACGAGGGCCTCTCGCGCCCGGCGATCGGCACCGTCTTCCCGACCGCGCGCCAGCCCGTCGTCGTGCTCGACTCGGGCGCGAACGTCGACTGCTCCCCCGAGGAGCTCGTGCAGTTCGCGCGCCTCGGCCACGTCTACGCGCGCGACATCATGGGGCGCGAGAACCCCGCCGTCGGCCTGCTGTCGGTCGGCGAGGAGGCGGAGAAGGGGAACGCCGCCGTGAAGGACGCGCACCGGCTCCTCGCGGCGGCGACGGGCATCTCGTTCATCGGGAACGTTGAGGGGCGCGACATCCCGATGGGTGCCTGCGACCGCGGGCCGATCGACGTCGTCGTCTGCGACGGCTTCACCGGCAACGTCCTCCTCAAGTTCTACGAGGCCGTCGCGCCGATGCTCTTCGGCATGCTCGCGAAGGTCGGCGTGACGAAGGAGCAGCTCGGCGCCGTCGTCCACCAGATGGACTACGCGAAGTACGGCGGCGCGCCGCTGCTCGGCGTGAAGGGCGTGAGCATCATCTGCCACGGCAAGTCGAGCCCCGAGGCGATCAAGAACGGCATCCTCGCCGGCGTCCGGTGCGTCGAGACAGGCATGAGTCGGCACATCGGGGAGCAGCTCAAGTCATGAAGCGCCCATACGCGATGCTCGCCGCGACCGGCCACGCCGTGCCGAAGCGCGCCTTCCACAACGATGAGTTCGCGGCGATCGGCGTCGAGACGTCCGATGAGTGGATCCGCGAGCGCACCGGCATCCGCCAGCGCTACATCTCCGGCGAGGGCGAGACGCTCACGTCGGTCAGCACCGAGGCCGCGCGCACGGCGATGGCGCGCGCGGGCGTCACCGCCGCCGAGCTCGACGCGATCATCCTTGGCACCGCGAGCCCCGATCGCCTGCTGCCGTCGACGGCCGTGGAGATCCAGGCGGCGCTCGGTGCGACGCGCGCGGTGGCGTTCGACATCGATGCCGCATGCTCCGGCTGGCTCTACGGCGTGCAACTCGCCGAAGGCCTCATGGCGACCGGCGGTTACGAGACGATCCTCGTCATCGGCGCCGAGCAGCTGAGTCGCATCATCAACTGGAAGGACCGGAATACCTGCGTGCTCTTCGGCGATGGCGCCGGCGCGACGATCGTCAAGCGGTCGACGAAGGGCCGCGGCGTCCTCGCGTCGTACATGCGCTCGGACGGCACGCTCGCCGACCTCCTCCACCGCGAGAAGGGCGCCGGCGCCGCGCCGATGACGGCCGAGATCCTCGCCGAGGGATCGCACCTCATCACGATGGCGGGGCGCGAGGTGTTCAAGAACGCCGTGCGTTCGATGGCCGAGGCCTCGGATCGTGCGCTCGATCTCGCGAAGCTCTCGGCGGGCGACATCGACGTGTTGATCCCGCACCAGGCGAACATTCGCATCATCGAAGCGACCGCGAAGCACGCGGGCATCCCGATGGAGAAGGTGTTCGTGAACGTCGATCGCTACGGCAACACGTCGGCGGCCTCGATCCCGATCGCCCTCAGCGAGGCGCAGGAGCAGGGGATCGTGAAGGAGGGCTCGACGGTCATGTTCGTCGCGTTCGGCGCCGGCTTCACCTGGGGCTCGATGGTCGTCCGCTTCTAGCGGGAGATCCGGCGGGACGCACGGTGTGAGCGCGCCGGACGCCCCTCACGTCTCCCCTCTCACCTCTCACCTCCCGAGCCGATGTTCCTCGTCTTTCCCGGCCAAGGCTCCCAGAAGCCCGGCATGGCCAAGGACCTCGCCGAGGCGTACCCGCAGGCCCGCGATGTGCTCGATCGCGCCGATGCCGCCCTCGGTACGAAGCTCTCTGGCCTCATGGCCGACGGGCCGGCCGAAGATCTCACGCTGACGCACAATGCGCAGCCGGCGCTGCTGACCCACGCCGCGGCGCTCTGGGCGATCGTCAAGGACAAGGTCGCGTCGCGCGTGACCGGTGCCGCCGGCCATTCGCTCGGCGAGTTCTCGGCGTATCACGCGGCCGGCGCGCTCACACTCGAGGACGCGGTGCGCCTCGTGCGCCGGCGTGGCGAGCTCATGTATGACACCGGCGTGAAGGTGCCGGGTGCGATGGCGGCGATCCTCGGCGAGCTCCAGCGGCCGGTCGAGGAGGTCTGCCGCGAGGCGTCGGCGAAGGGCGTCGTGGTCCCGGCGAATTACAACAACACCGAACAGGTCGTGATCTCGGGCGAGGTCGCGGCCGTCGAAGCGGCGATGGAACTCGCAAAGGCCGCCGGCGCGAAGCGCGCGGTGCGACTGCAGGTGAGTGGCGCGTTCCACTCGCCGCTCATGGAGCCGGCGGTCGCTGGGCTGCGCGACGCGCTCGGCGCCGCCGCGTGGTCGGAGCCCTCGATCCCCGTGTGGAGCAACGTGACCGCGACCGCCGTCAGCGACGCGTCCGGCGCCAAGGACGTGCTGCTGCGACAGCTCACCGCGCCGGTGCGGTGGGTCGACCTCGTGCGCGATGTCGCGCAGCGGTTCCCGGGGACGACGTTCGTCGAGATGGGGCCGGGCGCGGTGCTCGCCGGGTTGATCAAGCGCCTCGCGCCCGACTGCAAGACCATGACCTGCGGCACCGTCGCCGAGGTCCACGCGTTGATGGAGTCCTGAGCATGAAGATCGACCTCAGTGGCAAGCACGCGCTCGTGACCGGGTCCACGCGCGGCATCGGGCGCGCGATCGCTGAGACGCTCGTCCAGTGTGGCGCGCGCGTCGCGATCGTCGGGCGGGACCAGGCGAAGGCCGACGAGGTCGCGGCGGCCCTCGGCCACGCGCAGGGCTTCGCCTGCGACATCGCCGACGCGGCGGCCGTCGCGACGCTCGTGCAGGACGTGGAGTCGGCGTTCGGCGCGGTCGACATCCTCGTGAACAACGCCGGCATCACGAAGGACAACCTGATGCTGCGCATGAAGGACGAGGATTGGGACGCGGTGCTCGACACGAACCTGCGCTCGGCGTTCGTCGCGATCCGCACCGTGCAGCGCGGCATGATGAAGAAGCGGTGGGGGCGCATCATCAACATCGCGTCGGTCGTCGGCATCATCGGCAACAAGGGGCAGGCGAACTACGCGGCGAGCAAGGCGGGGCTGATCGGTCTCACGAAGTCGGTCGCGAAGGAACTCGCGAGCCGCAACGTGCTGTGCAACGTCGTCGCGCCCGGCTTCATCCGCACCGACATGACGGATGCGATGGCGCCGGAGGCGGTGCAGGCGCTCTCGGCGCAGATCCCCCTCGAGCGCTTCGGCGCGGTCTCCGACATCGCCGCGATGGTCGCCTTCCTCGCCTCCGACCACGCGTCGTACATCACCGGGCAGACACTCGTCGTCGACGGCGGCATGGTGATGTAGTCGTTGCGCGCCCGCCGCGGGGATGCGCGGGTCGCGAGTCGGAGGGAAAGCCGTTCAGCTGTCCCACTCAGTGGCGATGCAAAGCGCGTGCGCACGTACGCAGCGATTGAGCGGTTGACCCCCGGAGCGCGAGTAGCGGTGGCGAAGCAGGCGCCCGTTCACCGCGCGATCCGAAGTTCCCACATCCCGCATCCGGAAGACGGCTAGCAACTAGTACCTTGCATCGCGCAACCGCTATATTTGCATCGAGTTCCATCACCCCCCACGACCCCACGCCCCACCCCACGGAGCAGCGCATGGCCGACCATTCCGCGAAGGTCAAGGACATCATCGAGAAGGAGCTGGGCGTCGAGCGCGAGAAGCTCACGGACGGCGCGTCCTTCATCGAGGACCTGGGTGCCGACTCGCTCGACATCGTCGAGCTCGTCATGGAGTTCGAGAAGGAGTTCAACGTCGACATCCCCGACGAGGACGCCGAGAAGCTGCGCACCGTCGGTGACGCGATCGGCTACCTGAACAACAAGATCGGCGGCTGAGCGTGGGGTCCCTGCGGCGCCGCGTCGTCATCACGGGGGCGGGATGCGTCACGCCGGTCGGCAACGACCTGGCGGCGACGTGGGCTGGCCTGCTCGCCGGCAAGTCCGGCGGCGGCCCGATCACGCGCTTCGACGCCTCGGCGTTCAAGGTGCGCTTCGCCTGCGAGGTGAAGGGCTTCGATCCGTCGCAGTACATGGACAAGAAGGAACAGAAGCGCTCCGACCTGTACACGCAGTATGCGATGGCCGCGTCGGTGCAGGCGATGAACGACGCCGGCTTCGGGGACGGGAAGGGCTACGTCAACGAGCGGCTCGGCGTCGTGATCGGCTCCGGCATCGGGGGCATCGCGACGTTCGAGGAGCAGTGCCGCGTCTACTTCACGACCGGCCCGAACCGCATCTCGCCGTTCTTCGTCCCGATGTTCATCGGCGACATCGCCGCCGGCGTCGTCTCGATGCGCTTCCAGGCGAAGGGCCCGAACTACGCGACGCAGTCGGCGTGCGCGACGAGCGCCCACGCGATCGGCGACGCGTTCCGCATGATCGCGTACGGTGACGCCGACATCATGATCGCCGGCGGCTCCGAGGCGGCCGTCTCGCCGATGTCGATCGGCGGCTTCGGCAACATGCAGGCGCTCTCGACGCGCAACGACTCGCCGGAGACGGCCTCGCGCCCGTTTGACGCGACGCGCGACGGCTTCGTGCTCGGGGAGGGCGCCGGCTCGGTCGTGCTCGAGGACTACGAGCACGCCAAGGCCCGCGGCGCCAAGATCTACTGCGAGGTCGTCGGCTACGGCGCGACGGGCGACGCGTACCACCTCACCGGCCAGCCGGACGATCACGAGGGCCTCCAGCGCGCGATGAAGCGCGCGCTCGAGGATGGCGGCCTGACGCCCGCCGACGTGCAGTACGTGAACGCGCACGGGACCTCGACGCCGCTCAACGACCCGAACGAGATCCGCGCGATCAAGAAGGTCTTCGGGCCGCACGCGACCGGGCTCAACGTCAGCTCGACGAAGTCGTGCACCGGCCACATGCTCGGCGCCGCCGGAGCGGTCGAGGCGATCTTCACCGCGATGGCGATCCGCGAGGGCACGATCCCGCCGACGATCAACCTCACGTCGCCGGATCCGGAGTGCGACCTCGACTGCACCGCGAACGTCGCCGTGAAGCGCGACGTGCGCGCGGCACTCACCAACTCGTCGGGCTTCGGCGGACACAACGTGAGCATCGCGTTGCGCCGCTTGGCCGACTGAGGTGGCACCGGTGATCGCGCGCGCGCCCCGGGTCGCGCCGCCGGCCATCGCCATCGAGCGCATCACCGATCCCGCCGTGCGTCGCGTCGCCGAGAAGGTCGCGAGCGGCACCCGGCTCGACCAGGCCGACGGTGTCGCGCTCTTCGAGACGCGTGACCTCACCGGTGTGGGCCTGCTCGCCGATGCGGTGAACCGCGCACGGCACGGCGATCGCGTCACGTTCGCCTGCAACCAGCACATCAACCCGACGAACGTCTGCGTGCTCCGCACGACGTGCGTCTTCTGCGGCTATGCGCGACTCCCGAAGGAGGATGGCGCGTATCGCTACACGATCGAGCAGGTGATGGCCGAAGCGCGGCAGGCGAAGGGCGGCCTGACGCGCGAGTTCCACATCGTCGGCGGGCTCGACATGCAGGCGGGGCTCGACTATTACGTCGAGATGTTCCGCGCGCTCAAGGCCGAACTGCCGCACGTGCACATCAAGGCGCTCACCGCGGTCGAGATCGCGCACCTCGCGCGCATCGAGAAGAAGTCGTGGGAGGAGGTCCTCTCGACGCTCAAGGCCGCCGGCCTCGACACGATGCCGGGGGGCGGCGCCGAGACGTTCAGCGCGGCGGTGCGCGAGGAGCTCGCGCGCAAGAAGCTCGGCGCCGGTGACTTCATTGGCGTGCATCGTGCCGCGCACGGACTCGGCATCCGCACGAACTGCACGATGCTCTACGGGCATGTGGAGACCCATGCCGATCGCATGGAGCACCTCCAGATGCTGCGCGACCTCCAAGACGAGACGGGCGGCTTCCTCGCGTACATCCCGCTCGCCTATCACCCCGACGACAACGAGCTCGGCAAGCGGCTCGGTCGCCAGGGCACGGCGACCACCGGCTACGACGATCTCCGCAATCTCGCCGTGGGGCGCCTGTTCCTCGATAATTTCGCGCACATCAAGACCCACTGGATCATGGTGACGCCGTTCCTGTCGCAGACCGCGTTGCACTTTGGCGTGAACGACATGGAAGGCACGGTGGTCCGCGAGAAGATCTATCACGCCGTGGGCGCCACCACGCCCCAAGCGATGACTCTCGAC
>CAYSAR010000044.1:0-12613 GCA_964428985.1 uncultured Gemmatimonadaceae bacterium
GTTCTTGATCTCGTGCGCGACCTGGCGCGCCATCTCGCCCCACGCGAGCACGCGCTCGGCGCGCGCGACGTCGGTGACGTCGTCGATCGTCGCGACGATGCGCCGGGACCGGCGCCCGAGGCGGGCGACGCGGACCTGGAGCCGCCGGCCGGCGGCCTCGAGCTCGGCCGCGCCGTCGTCGTCGTTACCGGTGCGGAACGCGTCGAGCATCGCGATGAGCGTCGCGTGGCGCTCGTCGGGCGGCAGCGGGGCGCCCGGCACGAGCGGCCGCCCGAGGATCCCCTCGGCGCGCGGGTTCGAGAACGTCACGCGTCCGGTCTCGTCGAGCGCGATGACGCCGCTGGCGACGTTGCGCAGCGTGGCGGCGAGCCGCCGCTCCGCCGCCTCGAGCGCGGCACGACTCGCGGCGAGGTCGGCGGTCATCGTGCGGAACGCGGTGAACACCGGCGCGAACTCGACCGGCGGGTCGGAGGCGGGCGCCGGCGGCGCGTTCCCCCGCGCGATCGCGAGCGCCCCGACGCGCAGCTCGCTGATCGGACGCGAGAGCTGCCGCGACGCCGCGCCGCTCGCCCAGAGCGCGCCGAGCGCACCGAGCGCGAGCGCGAAGAGCAGCACGAGCGCGAGGTCGTTGCGGCGCCGGTCGAGGAGGCGCTCGTCGAGGCGCGCCGGGCCCGCGAGCACGTAGGAGACGCCGTCGGCATCGGTCACGCCGCGATAGCCGAGGCGCACCGTCGACGCCCCGAGCCGCGCGCCCTCGCCGATCGTCACCTCGTCGCGCTCCTCGAGCGCCGTCACGACGCTCGCCGGCAGGAGCCGACCGACCGGCGCGAGCGCATCGAGCAACGGGTCGCTCGTCAGCACGAGGAGGCCGTTCGCGTACAGCAGCAGCGGCGTCTCGAAGCGCGTCGCGACCTCGGCGAGCGCGACCGTGTCGGCCGACGCCGCGACGCCGCGCAGCGTCTCGCGCACGAGTAGGTCACGGCTCTGCCGGTCGTCCGCTTGCAGCCGTTGGAACGACCAGACGCCGAACAGCGCCGACGGCACGAGGAAGCACGCGAAGAGCGCGAGGCTGAGACGCGCGCGATAGCTCTTGAGCAGGTCGCGCCGCCGCAACCGCCACCAGCGGGCGAGCGCGCCGTCGGCGAGCACGATGAGCAGCCAAACGAGCGCGAGCACGACGAGATCGAGGAGCACGAGCAACGCGCCGCGGACGACGAGGGCGTCGAACGATCGGAGATCGACCGTCGCGTGGACCCGCCGCGCGCCGCCGCCCATGCCGGGGATCACCCAGTCGCCGTGGAGCTCCGAGCCCTCGCGTTGCCAGAGCCCGGTCGACGGTCCCGGCGCGCCGCTCGTCAGCGCGACCTCGCCGACGCGGAGCGAGTACGGCGGCTCCGGTGCCGGCGGCGGCGTGAAGCCGAGGAATGCACCGTAGGGATCGGGCGTGACGAGCCGCGTGCGCGGCGCGAGCACGACCGTCGTCGCGGTGGCATCGGCGTGCGGCACGGCGAGCATGAGATGCACGCCGGGTTCGCCCGGCACCTGGCGCATGAACGGTTCACCCGTCCGCTGCGCCTCCTCGGCGTAGGTGTTCACGCCGTACGTCGCCTCGCTGCCGCGACCGACGCGCAACTCGGCCATGACTTGGCCGTCCGCCGACCAGGTGAGCACCTCGGTCGGGAACTCCGCGCCGGCGAGGTCGCTGCGAGCGAAGCGCGCGAGCGCCTCCACGCGTGAGCGCGCCGCGCCCGACGGGTCGAGGCCCGTCGCGTAGCGGCCGAGCAGGACCATCGCGTCGCGGTCCACGGTCTCGAGCCCGACGACGTCGTTCGTCGCGAGCGCGACCCGCCCGCGAACCGCCGAGAACCAGACGAGCGTCACCGCGCCGCAGGCCGCGACGAACGCGACCGGCAGCACCATCGTCTGCGAGCGCCGCGTGAACGCGAGCGAGCCGATCGCGACGATCCAGAGCACCGGATAGAGGGCCGGGAAACGGCCGGGCGCCTGGAGCAGCAGCGGCGCCACGAGCACCGCGACCGCTGCGATCGCCGGCGCGACCCACGGTTGCAGTCCGCGCCGCGCGCCGAGCGCGGACTGGCCGGCGGTGACGCCGAGCAGCAGGACGGTGACCGCCGCGAGGAAGAGCGTCACCTGCCAGGCGACCCAGAGCCCGAGCGGGATGCCGAGGCCCGGGACCTGGATGCCGCGCGCGAGCTGCCGCAGCAGGAACGGGCCGAGCCCCGCGACGAGGATGACCGCGACCATCGCCTGCGCGCGCGTGAAGGGGCGCACGCGCGCACGGAGCGCGGTGAGCAGCGCCAGGAGCAACAGCGAACTGGTGATCGCGAGCGCGCCCGCGCTCGCCGTGAACCGCCATCCCTCACGCACGAGGAAGAACGTCGGGTCGAAGACGGGCCAGACGTTCGAGAGCGAACTGAGCGGCACGATCGCGACGGTCGCGAACGCCGCCGCGAGCACGACGACCCGCGGGCCGACGCCCGCGCTGCGTCGCCAGGCGTTCGCGACGAGCAGGAGCAGCAGGATCGCGAGCAGCAGGGCGGCGCGCGGCAGCATGCGCTGGCGCGCCTCCAGCGCGAGCACGTCGGCCGGCGGGACGCGCGCGCTCGCGGCGAGCACGCCCTCACCGTCCATGCGCAGCACCACGGCATCGGGCACGCCGGCCGCTTCCCGCGGTGCCCCATAGCGGAATCCGTCGATGCCGAACCGCTCGGTCACGCCGACGTCGAGGGCGCGGCTCAGCCGGTCGGCGGGACGCTCGGCATGCACGAGCGCCGTCGCGACGGCCGTGCGGGCACCTTGGGCCCGCATGACGTACGCGACGATGTAGAACGGCGTCGCGACGACGCCGGCGGGGCCCTCGAGCGAGTCGAGCGGCACGCGCAGCGTGCCCGCCCACGCATGCGTCCGGCCCCCGTGCGCGACGACGACGGCGACATCCTCGCCCGCCGGCACGAGCGCCGCGAGCGCGGCGAACGCCGCGGTGCGATCGGACGGGGCGGCGAGCGCCGCGTCGGCCGTCGCGGCCAGTGCGTCGGACATCCGGGCGAACGCTTCCTCGAGCGCCCCGCCGGCATCCCGCGCGAGCGAGGCGCGCACCTCGGCGGCCGCGTCGCCGAGCAGCGCCTCACGGCGATGATGGGAGATCGCGAGGGCGACGAGCCCGGCGCCGACGGCGACGAACGCGAACCGCGTCCACCGCACCGAGCCGCGCGTGCGCCACGACATCCAGGCGAGGCCGGCGACGAGCGCCGCCGCGACCCAGAGCCAGACGGCATCCGACCACCGCATCCAGGTCGCGAGCGCGAGCGCGAGGGCGGCCGCCGGGAGCGACCACGCATCGCGCCCCGCGCGGGGCGCACCACCCTTGGGCACGATCGGCAGCGGGTCGGCTGTCACGTCGGTATGATACCGGCGCGACGGGGGCATCGGCGACCGCCGACGAAGGAACGCGAGTCGCTAGATTGTGATGGATGCGCCAGTCCACCTTGGCGGCTGCCTGCGCGGCGATCGCCGTCGGGACGGCCCTGCCCCTCGCCTCGGACGCCCAGGTGCTCGTCGTCGACGAGGGGACGTTCACCGTCTACGTCGCCGGCGAGCGGGTGGGGCGCGAGGACTTCAGCATCCGGGCCGTGCCGGGGACCGCCGGCGCGACGTACGTCGCGCAGGGGAACGTCCTTTTCGGCGCGAGCCGCATGTCGGTCGCGATGAGCACGGATTCGGCGGGCTTCCCCGTCCGATACTCGTTGGAGGCGTCGGAGGGCGGGCGGGTCATCGAGACGGTCGCGGGGGAGGCGAACCGCGGGGTCTGGCTCGGCCGCGCAGAGCGGGAGGCGGGAACGTCCGCCCGGGAGTTCCGGCTCCCGCCGGGGACGGTCGCCGCCGAGTTACGCATCGCGCACCAGCTCTGGTTCGCGCTGCGCCGCGGCGGGGGCGCGATGCGGATGCTCCTGCCCCGGGCCCTTGCGATGGTGGACGTCATCGTCGAGGATGCAGGGCCCGACCGCGTGACGCTCGGGCTGCAGGACATCGTCACGCGCCGCTGGGTCGTGCGTCCGACGAGTGGGACGATGCCGATCCACGAGGCCTGGACCGACCTCGAGGGGCGAGTGCTGCGCCTTCGCGTGCCGACGCTCGATCTCGAGGCGCTGCGCGACGAGCCGCCGCCCTGAAACCGAGGTCGACGGCGACCCGTACGAGCCACCGGAACCTTCTTCTTCTTTAATAGGACGCTGAAGCGATGCGACCGCTGTACACCCTGATGATCGTCGCCGGCGCCGCGCTGGCCCTGCCCTCCGCCGCGGCCGCGCAGGCACCGACGCGCACGACGCTGAACCTGAGCGAGGCGCTCGAGATCGCGAAGAGGAACAACCCGGTGTACCTCCAGTCGATCACCGGGCGCACGCGCGCCTCGGCGGCGGTGCGCTCGGCGTACGGCCAGCTGCTCCCGAACGCGAACGCGCAACTTGGCGCGAGCTTCCGCGAGGGCCGCACGCAGTTCTTCAACGGCGTCGCCTTCGGTGCGACCTCGGACATCGTCTCGTCGTCGTGGAACCTGTCGGCGAGCGCGAGCGTCAGCTACAACACGTTCCAGCAGATCCGGCGGGCGAAGGCGTCGATGGACGCCGCCGACGCCGACGTCGAGGCCGCGCTCTACGCGCTGCGCAACGGCGTGACCGGTCAGTTCCTGCTCGCGCTCCAGACGCAGGCCCGTGCCGCGCTCCAGGACTCGCTCGTGGCGCAGCAGCGGCTGCAGCTCCAACTCGCGCAGGCGCGCGCCGGCGTCGGCGCCGGCACGTCGCTCGACGTCAAGCGCGCCGAGGTGAGCCTCGGGACGCAGGAAGTCGCGGCGCTCCGCGCGCGGAACACGGCCGAGGTGACGCGCCTCCAGCTCTTCGAGCAGCTCGGCGTGCCGATGCCGGAGGGCGTCGAGCTCCTCGCCGACCTCCCGACCGACCTGCCGACGTTCGAGCTCGACGACCTGCTCCAGATCGCGCAGCGCGAGAACCCGACGCTCCAGGCGATGCGGTCGCGCGAGCGCGTCGCCGACGCGACGGTGCAGGCGGCGCGCGGCGAGTACACGCCGACGCTCTCGTTCCAGGCGAGCGTGGGCGCGTTCACGCAGCGCCAGCAGGACATCGGCATCGCCCTCGCCGAGGCGCAGGCGGGCGCGGAGCGCTCGCGCGCGAGCTGCTTCACGACCGACTCGATCCGCCAGGGCGCCGGTCTCCCGGGCATCACCGCCCAGTGCAACGCGATCGCGTTCACGCCGGAGCAGGCGGCGGCGATCCGCGCCGAGAACAACCGGTTCCCATTCGACTTCACGCGGAACCCATACAACCTGTCGGTCGGCATCTCGCTGCCGCTGTTCGATGGCTTCGGGCGCGAGGAGCGCGTCGCGTCGGCGAACGCCGGTCGCGCCGACGCGCGCTACAACGTCCGTCGGCAGGAACTCGCGCTGACCGCCGAGGTCACCTCGGCGCTCGTGACCCTGCGCGCGGCGCGCGAAGCGCTCGCGCTCCAGGAACGCAACGCGACGACGTCCGCCGAGGCGCTCCAACTCGCGCAGGAGCGGTACCGCGTCGGGGCGAGCGCGTTCGTCGACCTGACGACGGCGCGGGCCGAGTACGAGCGCGCGCAGACCGACCGCATCGACGCACTCTACGAGTTCCACCGGGCGTTCGCGGCGCTGGAAGCCGCGGTCGGCCGCACCATTCGCTGACGAGGAGAGGATGACGAAGAGGATGAAGTTCGGGATCGCCGGCGTTCTGCTCGTGGCCGTGGTCGCCGTCGTGGCGACCTCGGCGGCGAAGGGCGGCAACAAGGGCGTCGAGGTCCGCATCGAGGCCGTCGAGGCGCGGGACCTCGTCTCGTCGGTGACGGCGAGCGGCCAGGTCATCCCGCGCACCAAGGTCGACCTCTCGGCCGACATCACGGGGCGCATCACGCGCCTCGCGGTGAAGGACGGCGACATGGTGAAGCAGGGCCAGTTCCTGCTCCAGATCGAGCCGGAGCAGTATGAGGCCCAGGTGCAGCGCGCCGAGGCGGCGCTCGCCAATGCCAAGGCGTCCCTCGCCCAGCAGCGCGCGAACCTCTTGCAGGCGCAACGCAACCTCGAGCGCCAGCAGGAGATCGCGAAGGCGAACCCGCAGCTCGTCGCCGCGCAGGAGATCGAGCAGCTCGAGACGCAGCTCGACGTGAACAAGGCGCTGCTCGTCGCCGCCGAGGAGAACGTCAAGCAGAACGAGGCATCGCTCCGCGACGCGCGCTCGCAGCTCTCGAAGACGACCATCTACGCGCCGATGTCCGGCCGCGTGACGCGCCTCAACGTCGAGGTCGGCGAGACGGCGATCATGGGCACGCTCAACAAGGACGCGGCGACGCTGCTGACGATCGCCGACATGAGCGTGCTCGAGACGAAGGTCAAGGTCGACGAGACCGACGTGTCGCGCATCTCGGTCGGCGACTCGGCGGTGATCCAGATCGACGCCTTCCCCGACACGACGTTCCTCGGGCGGGTCGTCGAGATCTCGAACAGCTCGGTGACGCGCGCCGCCGGCGCGGCCGTGACCGACCAGGCGATCGACTACGAGGTGACGGTCCGCATCCTGAACCCGCCATCCGACACGCGCCCCGATTTCTCGTCGACGGCGAAGATCGTGACCGACGTGCGCGACGACGTGCTCTCGATCCCGATCATCGCGCTGACGGTGCGCGAGAACGAGGCGCTCCAGAGCACCGACCAGTCGGCGCCGGCGGCGGCGGCGGCCCCGCAGGTCGGCAAGCGCGACGTGGAGGGCGTGTTCATCGTCGGCGAGGACAACAAAGTGACCTTCCGGCCCGTAAGAGTCGGGATCGCCGGCGAGAAGCACTTCGAGGTGCTCGACGGCCTGAAGGGCGGCGAACGCATCGTCGCGGGGACGTATCAGGCGATCCGCGAGCTGAAGGATGGCCAGCTCGTCCGTGAGCAACCACAGATTCCGGCCGCCACCAAGGCCGGGGGGACGCCGTGAGCCAGCAGACCGAGCAGCAGGAACTCGAAGCCGCCCTGAGCACGACCGCCGAGCGCCGCGCGGTCGTGAACACGGCGGGCAGCGCGCCGTCGAAGGAGTGGGTCATCGTCACGCGCGGCCTCAAGCGCGAGTACGACATGGGCGGCGAGGTCGTGCGCGCGCTGCGCGGCGTCGACCTCGCGGTCCGCCGCAACGAGTACGTCGCGATCATGGGCCCGTCGGGCTCGGGCAAGTCGACGCTCATGAACATCATCGGCTGCCTCGACACGCCGAACGCCGGCGAGTACTGGCTCAACGGCCAGCTCGTCTCGACGATGAAGGACGACGAACTCGCGCGCGTCCGCAACAAGGAGATCGGGTTCGTCTTCCAGACGTTCAACCTGCTCCCGCGCGCGAGCGCGCTGCACAACGTCGAACTCCCGCTCGTCTACGCCGGCATCTCGGCGACCGAGCGCAAGGAGCGGGCGATGGAGGCGCTCGAGAAGGTGCAGCTCGGCCAGCGCGTGCATCACCGGCCGAACGAGCTCTCGGGCGGCCAGCGCCAGCGCGTCGCGATCGCGCGCGCGCTCGTGAACCGGCCCTCGATCCTCCTCGCCGACGAACCGACGGGCAACCTCGACTCGCAGACGTCCGAGGAGATCATGCGCGTGTTCGAGAACCTCGCGAGCACCGGCCAGACGGTCATCATGGTCACGCACGAGCCCGACATCGCCGCCCACGCCCGGCGCGTCGTCGTCCTCCGGGACGGCACGATCGCGAGCGACGAGCGGCGCGAGCAGTTCACCGAGAAGCTCGGCCTCGCCGTCTGACCGCGGGCGGGACGCGCCGGCGACGGCGCGTCCCCGCCCCGGCCCGCGCGGCCGGCTTCGCCCCAGTCCCGCGATGCCCCTCTTCGAAGCCGTCCGCCTCGCCCTCGCCACGATCCGCGTCCAGAAGCTCAAGAGCTTCTTCACGCTGCTCGGCGTCTGCATCGGCGTCATGTTCCTCATCACGGTCGTCTCGATCGTCGAGGGCATGGGCCGCTACATGGAGCAGGACCTCGTCGGGAAGATCATCGCGATCAACACCGTCGAGCTGCGCCACCGCCCGAACATCAACATCGGCGACGTCGACCCCGCGGTCTGGGAGGAGTACCGCCGCCGGCGGCGGCTCTACACCGCCGACGTCGCGCCGGTCATCGAGGTGCTCCCCGAGGGCACGAAGTGGGCGGTCACGAGCGAGGCGAACGTGACCGTCACGTCGATGTACTCGCGCCCGCGCAGCGTCCAGGGCATCGGCATCGACGGCCAGTTCCTCGAGATCAAGAACTGGGGGATCGCCGAGGGGCGCCCCTTCACGCGCCAGGAGCTCGACTACGGCGAGAACGTCGCGCTCATCGGGCCCGACGTCGCCGAGCGCGCCTTCCCCGGCGTCGACCCGGTGGGGCGCGACTTCCGCATCGGCGGCCAACCCTACCGCGTCATCGGCATCGTCGAGTCGCAGGGGAGCGCGCTCGGCATCTCGTTCGACAACTTCGTCGTCGCCCCGCTCAAGTCGCCGATCCGGCGCTACCTGAACACCGACCCCGACGTCGTCGACGCGGTGATGATCCAGGGGGCGAACCAGGACGTGCTGACCGAGGCATCGGAGCTCGTGCGCGGGGTCATGCGCACGCGGCACAAGCTGCGCCCCGGCACGCCCGACGACTTCACGCTCGAGACCTCGGAGAGCGCGCTCGAGTTCTGGAACAAGCTCAAGGGCTACCTCGTCATCGCCGGCGTCACGCTGCCGCTGGTGGGCTTGGTCGTCGGCGCGATTGTCATCATGAACATCATGCTCGTCGCGGTCGCCGAGCGCACGCGCGAGATCGGCATCCGGAAGGCGCTCGGGGCGAAGCGGCGCGACATCCTGGCGCAGTTCCTCGTCGAGTCGGCGACGCTGTCGACCGTCGGCGCCATCTTCGGCATCGCGCTCGGGCTGCTCTTCGCGCAGGCGATCGCGGCGGTCTCGCCGCTGCCGGCGACGGTCGCGCCCTGGTCGATCGTCGTCGGGGTCATCGTCGGCGCCGGCGTCGGCATCGTCTCGGGGGTGTATCCGGCGAGCCGAGCGTCGCTGCTCGACCCCATCACCGCGCTGCGGCAGGAGTGACGCGATGACGTTCATGGCCCGCCTCGCCGCCCGGCTGCACGCGATTCCCGAGGGCGTCCGGATCGCGCTCGAGTCGATCCGCGCGAACAAGGTGCGCGCCGGCCTCACGATCCTCGGCGTCGCCGTCGGCGTCTTCGTCGTCGTCGTGATCTCGGCGGCGGTCCACGGCATCAACCAGAGCGTCGCGAAGGACTTCGAGGCGACCGGCCCGACCTCGTTCTTCGTCTCGCGCTACCCGATCACGTTCGAGGCCTGCGACGGCACCGGCGAGACCTGCACGTGGCTGCGCAACCCGGCGATCACGTGGACCGAGATCGAGGCGCTCGAGCGGCTCTCCAGCGTCGCCGCGGTCGGGGCGCAGATGATGTGGTCGGGGGCGTTCAAGTACCGCGACCGCGAGCTACCGTCGGGGGCGATCGAAGCGTACACGGCGAATTGGAGCATGTTCGGCGCGCCGGACATGCTGCCGGGCGGCCGCGCGTTCACCGAGCAGGAGGTGCGCTCGGCGGCCCGCGTCGTCGTGCTCAACACGACCGCCGCCGAGCGGCTCTTCGGCGACTCCGACCCGCTCGACAAGACGCTGTCGATCAACCGCGTGCAGTTCCAGGTGATCGGCGTCTACAAGGACAACGCGAGCTTCCTCGCGGGCGGCAACCGGCCGAAGGGGATCATGCCGGTTACGACGCTGCAGCGTGCGCTCAACGTGCGGCGCGGCGACATGGGGCTCGTCGTCAAGCCGCGTACCGGCGTCGACCGCGACGTCGCGATGGACGACGTCATGGCGACGTTGCGCGGCCTGCGGGGCCTGCGGCCGAGCCAGGAGTCGAACTTCGCGTTGATCACGCAGGAGAAGCTGTTCGAGACGTACGACCGGATCTTCGGGATGTTCTTCCTCGTGATGATCGCGTTGTCGGCGGTCGGGCTCATCGTCGGCGGCGTCGGCGTGGTGGCGATCATGATGATCTCGGTCACCGAGCGCACGCGCGAGATCGGCGTGCGCAAGGCGCTCGGCGCGACACGGTTCACGATCCTCTGGCAGTTCCTCATCGAGGCGGTCACGCTGACCGGCGTCGGGGCGCTCATCGGGCTCGCCGCCGGCTGGGCGGTCGCGGCGCTGCTGCGCAGCGCGACGCCGATCGAGGCATCCGTCCCCCCGATGGCGGTCGTGGCGGCCCTCGCGGCGAGCGCGGTCACCGGCGTCCTCTTCGGCATGATTCCCGCGGCCCGTGCCGCGCGCCTCGACCCGGTCGAGGCGCTCCGGCACGAGTAGCCACCCCGACCCCCGTCCCATGCCCTTCCTCGAGGCGGTCAAGCTCGCGCTCCAGCAGATTCGCGTACAGAAGCTCAAGAGCTTCTTCACGCTGGTGGGCGTCATGATCGGCGTCATGTTCCTCATCGCCGTCGTCTCGATCGTCGAGGGGATGAGCGATTACGTCGAGAACGACTTCGCGGCGAAGATCATCGGCGTCAACACGTTCGACGTGCGGCGCTTCCCGAACTTCACGCCGAACGAGGACGATGAACAGTGGCGCGCCTACCTGCGCCGCCCCCGGCTCTACCGCCCCGAGGCCGACCTCGTGCGCGAGACCTTGCCGCCGGCGTTCAAGACCGCGGCGGTCAACGAGAACTTCATCTACGCGGCGGCGCCCGGCGTGCGCCCGCGCCAAGTCCACGCGATCGCGACCGAGGCGAGCTACTTCGACATCAAGAAGTTCGGCATCACCGACGGCCGGGCGTTCGCGCCGCAGGAGGTCGCGACCGGCGCCAAGGTCATCGTCATCGGCACCGAGGTGGCGTCGCACTACTTCCCGGGCCTCTCGCCGATCGGCCGTGAGCTGCGGATCGCCGGCACGACGTACGCGATCATCGGCGTCATCGAGCCGCAGGGTTCGGTGTTCGGCTTCTCGCTCGACCGCATGGCGATCGCGCCAATCACGTCGCCGCTCGGGCGCGCGATCCGGCCCCGTGGCGACATCGCATACGTCACCGTGCAGGCCCCCGATCGCACGGCGCTCGAGGATGGCATGGAGCTCGTCCGCTCGTCGATGCGCGGGTTTCGGCGGCTCGGCCCCGGCGAGGACGACGACTTCGCGCTCGAGACCTCCGACGCCGCGCTGAGCTTCTTCGACGGCCTGCGCAGCCGCCTCATGCTCTTCGGCACCGCGCTCCCGGCGATCGGCCTCATCGTCGGCGCGATCGTCATCATGAACATCATGCTCGTCGCCGTCGCCGAACGCACGCGCGAGATCGGCGTGCGCAAGGCGCTCGGCGCGAAGCGCCGCGACATCGTCATGCAGTTCCTCATCGAGGCGGCGACGCTCTCGGTCATTGGCGCGGCGATCGGCGCGGCGATGGGCATCGGCATGGCCGAGGGGATCGCGGCGATCACGCCGCTCCCGGCATCGGTCGCCCCCTGGTCACTCGTCGCGGCGCTGCTCGTCGGCGCCGGCGTCGGCATCGTCGCCGGCATCTACCCGGCGAGCCGCGCCTCGCGCCTCGACCCCATCGCCGCCCTGCGCCAGGAGTAACGCATGCGCCTCTGGGACAAGATCGTCATGAGCCTCGAGGGCGTGCTCATCGCCCTCGAGTCGCTGCGGGCGAACAAGGTGCGTGCCGCGCTCACCATCTCCGGCGTCGCCGTCGGCGTCTTCGTCGTCGTCGCGATGGGCGCGACGGTGCATGGCATCCGCATGTCGTTCCAGAAGGACATGGACGAGTTCGGCACGGCGACCTTCCAGGTGCGGCGCAGCAACCCCGGCTTCAACAGCTGCGACCCGTCGGTCGAGGACTGCCCGGAGCGACGCTATCCAGGGATCACGCTCGCCGAGTGGCGCGCCGTCCAGGCGCTCCCCGAGGTCGAGAACGCGATGGCCTGGCTCTTCGGCTCGGCGAACGTCGTGTACCGCGACCGCACGGTGAAGAACGTCGGGTACGACGCGCAGAGCACCGAGTGGATCGACACCGACCAAGCCGACATCTACCCGGGGCGCACGTTCACCGAAAGCGAGCACGACGCGGCGGCGCTCGTCACGGTGATCAACAAGAAGCTCTCCGACGAGCTCTTCGGCGACTCCGACCCCATCGGCAAGGAGGTCATGCTCGACGGCATGCGCTTCCAAGTGATCGGCGTCTTCCACACGAAGGCGGGCTTCCTCAAGTCGCTCGACGGCCGTGGCCCCGACCAGCCGCGCATGGTGCTGCCGATGATGACCGCGTACCGACGCATGGGCGTCTGGCGGCGCGCGATGATGATCATGGTCCGTCCGGCGCCGGACGTCTCGCGCGACGTCGCCATGGATGCGGTGACGGCGACGCTGCGCGGCATGCGCGGGCTGCGGCCGAGCCAGCCGAACTCGTTCTTCCTCGTCGGGCAGGACAAGATGATGGAGACGTTCGATTCGCTCTTCGGCGCGATCTTCATGGTCGGCCTCGGGCTGTCGGCCGTCGGCCTGCTC
>CAYSAR010000045.1:0-11600 GCA_964428985.1 uncultured Gemmatimonadaceae bacterium
CCTGAAGCGAGTCCTGATGCGGTAGCACCGGCGCCCTGAGTTCCTCGTACCGTGCGTTGCGGCGGTCGAGGATCGTGTCGAGCGCCGTGCGCTGCGTCGCGTCGAGCCCGAGCTCGTCGGCGAAGCGCACACGCGCCGCGCGCGGGTTGTTCCACTCGCGCACGAGGCTCTCACGGAAGAACCATCGATCGATCGTCACGCCGATCGCGGCGCCCGCGAGCACCGCGCCGACGTAGAAGGCGAGCGCCAGCCGCTTCGTGCGCGTCAATGGTCGAGCGGACCCCGCCGCGCGTAGACCGGCTTGTCGACCCCCGGCGTCTCGATCACCGTCTCGTACGCCATGCGGGCCTCGACCGCGCGCGAGCGCAGGTAGACCGCGCCGCTCACGATGAGCGTGAGCGCCGCGGCGATGAGGCCGATGCGGTACGTGCGCTCGGAGAGCGCCCACCACCGGCCCTCGTCCTGGCCGCGCTCGAGGCGCGCCAGGATGCGCTGCTCCAGCCGCTCCCAATAGGATGGGTCGGCCGGCGGCGCGACGATCGCGCGCAGGTGGTTCGTCACTTCGTCATCCCGGACCAGCGCCGGGCCCGTCATCTCGTCACTCATAGTCCGCTCCTCACCTCGCCGAGCACGCGGCGCAGATGGGACCTGGCGTAATGGAGATCGGACCGGGCAGTCCCCTCGGGAATGTCCAGCAGTTTCCCGATCTCCGCGTGTTTGTAGCCTTCGACATCGTGCAGCACGATCACCGACCGCTGCCGCGGGGGCAGCGTCTCCAGCGCCTCCTTCAACCGCCGCCGCAGCTCGTCCCCCTCGGCGGGGTCCCGGAACGGCGATGACACCGTCTCCGGCAGCTCGTCCGCGTCGCGCACCTTGCGGCGGCGCGTCACGTCGAGCGCGGCGTTCGCGACGATGCGGTGCAGCCACGCCCCGAACGCCTGATCCGGCAGGAACCGGTCGATCGCCTTGAACGCGTGCAGGAACGCCTCCTGCACCGCGTCCTCGGCATCCTCGTGATTCACGACGATCGACCGCGCGACCACGTAGGCTCGCCGCTGGTGCCGCCGGACCAACTCCGAGAACGCCTCCCGCTCACCGCGCTGGGCGGCGAGCACGAGGTCCTTCTCGTCCGACGGACGTTCAGTCATCGCACGCCTTGGCAGCTCCGCCCAGGGCAGCGCGATGGCGGTCACGACTGGCACTCACGGTTCACGACCTCCAGTACGCGGTGCGGTCGGCCGGCGTTGGCCGCCAGACCCGCTCCTTGGGGGTGCCGGACGGGGACCTCAGGCACCCGCCGAGCCGGCGAGTCCGAGCAGGGACGCGCGGCTGCGCATCGCGTCGATCACGAACGCGATGTGCGTGTCGAGTTCGACGCCCAAGCCTGCCGCGCCGTTAACGACGTCCTCGCGCGAGACGCCGCGCGCGAACGCCTTGTCCTTCATCTTCTTCCGCACCGACGACGCCTCGAGATCCATGACGCTGCGGCTCGGACGCACCAATGCGGCCGCCGTCACCAACCCGCAGAGTTCATCGACCGCGAAGAGCGCCTTCGCCATCAGCGTCTCGCGCGCGACACCCGTGTAGTGCGCGTGGCCGAGGATCGCCTGCAGCACATCCTCTGGGTACCCCAGCGAGCGCAGGTGGCGCACGCCCTCGCTCGGGTGCTCCGCGTCGGCCGCCTGTGAAGCGTTCGGGAACCGCTCGTAGTCGAAGTCGTGCAACAGTCCGGCGAGTCCCCAACGTTCCTCGTCCTGATTGAAGTGCCGCGCATACGCGCGCATCGCGCCCTCGACCGCAAGCATGTGCTTCCGCAGCGAGTCGCTCGAGGTCCAGGATTCCATCAACGCGAGCGCGTCCTCGCGGGAAGGGAGGGTGGTCACGGTCTGTTACGGAGTGGAGCGGGAAAGAGGAAGGGTCGATCGGCTGGCGATCGACCCGGGGATTTGACACCCGAAAGCTAACGTGGGATGCCCGAGGTGCGTGTTACGGGGGGAGACTCGAGATGCGGTGAGTGAGGCGAGAGTCGAGAGGCGAAGGTGATGCGGGGCGTCCTTGCCTCCCGACTCCCGACTCACCCATCGCAGCTCGACTCCACCCCCGCATCCGGGACCGTCACGGGCGCCGTCCCCCTCTCCGTCCGCCGACCAGCTTCGCGAAATCCTCGTCCTGGTCCGCCACCAGCTTCTTCGCCGCTTCCTGCTTGTCGGCCGGGATGACCGCGAGGGCGAGGTCGGCATCGACCGCCCGGAGCTTGCCGAGCTCCTCGATGGTCGTGTTCGCCATCGCGGCGCGGGCGCGGCCTTCGAGCGTCTCGCTCGCGCCGCTGTTCTGGTCGGCGCGGACCTTGGCGCGCAGCCCTTCGTACTCCTCGAGCTTCGGCGCGTTGCGCGCGTCGATCGAGGCGCTGAGCGCCTTCAGTGAATCGGTCGTCGCGGCATCGAGGCCGAGCTTCTTCGCGCGGTCGACGAGCATCGCGGCGACGTTGACGCGCTCCTTCACGACCTTCACGGTGGGCAACGTGTTGTTGGAGAACGTCGCTTGCTCGGGCGCGGCGGGCGGGCGGCGGCCGCGCTGGGCATGGGCGGTCGCGGGGAGGGCGGCGGACAGGGCAAGGACCGCAAGGACGGATAGGACGGCGGCAATCGAGTGTGCGCGGCGCATGGGCGCTCCAATGGTGGGGGAGGGAGCCTACCCCGAAATCATGGGGGCGCCGGGGCGCGCGCGCGAGTGGCGTGCGGTCAAGCGTTCCCTGACGCGGCGTCAGGGGCGAGATGACGGCGATTCCACCCATCCGCCGACTGACCAGCCGGTGACGCGCGACGAGCATTGATGCGTCCGCTCCCCTCGTGGCGAACCCGTCGCCCCGAGGCCATCCGCCCCCGGTCGTGAGGACCCGCATGAGTGCCGCCGGCGCATCACTCGACACGTTCGCATACGACGACGCCATCGTCCGCAAGTTCCTGTGGGCCACCTTCGTCTGGGGGCTCGTCGGGATGCTGGTCGGGCTGGTGATCGCGCTCCAGCTCGCGCATCCCTGGTTCAACTTCGATACGAGTTGGCTCTCGTTCGGTCGGCTCCGGCCGCTCCACACGAACGCGGTGATCTTCGCGTTCGCCGGCAACGCCATCTTCACCGGCGCCTATTACTCCACGCAGCGGCTGCTCAAGGCGCGCATGTGGAGCGACAAGCTCAGTGCGTTCCACTTCTGGGGCTGGCAGGCGATCATCGTCGCCGCCGCGCTCACGCTGCCCCTCGGCTTCACGCAGGCAAAGGAGTACGCCGAACTCGAGTGGCCGATCGACGTCGCGATCGCGGTGGTGTGGGTCGCGTTCGCGGTCAACTTCTTCGGCACGATCGCCAAGCGACGCGAGCGCCACATCTACGTCGCGATCTGGTTCTACATCGCGTCGATCATCACCGTCGCGGTCCTGCACATCTTCAACAACCTCAGCCTGCCGGCCGGCTGGCTGAAGTCGTACCCGGTCTACGCGGGCGTGCAGGACGCGTTCATGCAGTGGTGGTATGGCCACAACGCCGTCGCGTTCTTCCTGACGACGCCGTTCCTCGGCCTCATGTACTACTTCCTGCCGAAGGCCGCCGAGCGGCCGGTGTTCTCGTACAAGCTGTCGATCCTCCACTTCTGGACGATCGTCTTCCTGTACATCTGGGCCGGTCCGCATCACCTGCATTACACGGCGCTGCCGGACTGGGCGTCGACGCTCGGTATGCTCTTCTCGGTGATGCTGTGGATGCCGAGCTGGGGCGGCATGATCAACGGCCTGCTCACGCTGCGCGGTGCGTGGCACAAGGTGGCCGAGGAGCCGGTGCTCAAGTTCTTCGTCGTCGCGATCACCGCGTACGGCATGAGCACGTTCGAGGGGCCGATGCTGTCGGTGAAGAGCGTGAACTCGCTCGCGCACTATACCGACTGGATCATCGCGCACGTGCACACTGGCGCGCTCGGCTGGAACGGCCTGTTGACCTTCGGCATGGTCTACTGGCTCGCGCCGCGCCTGTTCCAGGCGCCGCTCCACTCCAAGAAGCTCGCCGAAGCGCACTTCTGGGTCGCGACGTTCGGCATCCTGCTGTACGTGGCGGCGATCTACTCGGCCGGCATCACGCAGGGCCTCATGTGGCGTGCGTTCGACGAGACCGGGCGACTCGCATATCCCGACTTCGTCGAGACGGTCGTGCGCCTGATGCCGATGTACTGGGTCAGGGTCGCGGGCGGCACGCTCTACATCATCGGGATGCTGATGTTCGGCTACAACATCCTGATGACGTGGCGGAAGCGTCCGGCGGCGTACGACGAGCCGGTCGTCAGCGCGCCGCGCCTGGCGCCGTTCCCGGCGGACGAGCCGACGCCGAGCGGCGCGCCCGCCGGCGTTTGGGCCCGCTTCGCCTCGGCGGGCTGGCACCGCCGGTGGGAGCGCCTGCCGGCGCTCTTCACGGTGATGGTCGTCGTCGCGGTCGTCGTCGCATCGCTCGCCGAGATCGTCCCGACGTTCCTCATCCGCTCGAACGTGCCGACGATCGCGAGCGTGAAGCCGTACACGCCGCTTGAACTCGCGGGCCGCGACCTCTACATCCGCGAGGGGTGCTTCAATTGCCACTCGCAGATGGTGCGTCCGCTGCGCCATGAGACGGAGCGCTTCGGCGAGTACTCGAAGCCGGGCGAGTTCGTGTACGACCACCCGTTCCTCTGGGGCTCGCGACGCATCGGTCCCGACCTTGCGCGCGTCGGCGGGAAGTACCCGGACCTCTGGCACGTGCGACACTTCGAGGAACCGTCGTCGGTCGTGCAGAACTCGATCATGCCGACGTACGGGCATCTCGCGCGGCGGCCGCTCGACTTCGACGGGATCCAGGCGCGCGTGAACGCGATGGCGATGCTCGGCGTGCCGTACGGCGATGCCGTCACGCAGGCGCCGGCGATGGCGCGCGCGCAGGCGCGCACGATGGCCGAGGCGATCCGCGCGTCGGGTGGGCCCGATGGGTTGGGCGACCGCGAGGTGATCGCGCTCATCGCGTACCTGCAGCGGCTCGGCAAGGACATCCGCACGGCGCAGGCGGCGCCATGAAGCTCTCCGATGTGGTGGGGGCCTCCGGGCTCGCCGGCTATGCGATCGTCGCGTTGATCCTCTTCGTCGCGGCGTTCGTGGCGGTCGTCCTGCTCACGTTCCGTCCGGGCGCGCGGGCGCGACACGAACGCGACGCGCTCCTCCCGCTCACCGACGACACCAACCGTCCCGCGACGCCGCGGGCATCGAAGGAGTGACGATGGCGCACGACGAGCAGGACAAGGACCGGTTGCTCGAACACGCGTACGACGGCATCCAGGAGTACGACAACCCGATGCCGCGCTGGTGGCTCTGGGTGTTCTACGCGACGATCGTGTTCGTGCCGCTCTACTATGTGCTTCCCGCGCCGTTCGGCGAGGGGCCAGGCAAGGTGGTGGAGTACGAGGCCGACGTCGCGCGCCACCGCGCGTCACGGCCGACGTCGGTCGCGGCGGCGCCCAGCGACGACGAACTCGAGGCGCGCGCGCGCGACGCGCAGGTGCTCGCCGAGGGCAAGCGCGTGTTCGACGCGAGCTGCGCGGCGTGCCACCGGGCGGACGGCGGGGGTCTCATCGGACCGAACCTCACCGACGCCGCCTGGCTGCACGGCGGCGCGCCGACGGCGATCCACGCGACGATCGTCAACGGCGTGCTCGAGAAGGGCATGCCCGGGTGGGGCCGCATCCTGAAGCCGGCGGAGGTGGACGCGGTGACCGCGTACGTGCTGTCGTTGCGCGGCACGAACCCGCCCTCGCCGAAGGCACCGGAAGGATCATGACCGCCCCGAGCGTGCGTGCGCCCGGTCGCGTGCTTGCGACCCTCAACGAGGACGGCTCGCGCCGATGGATCCGGCCGAAGCCGGCGACGGGACGCTGGTTCGCCCGCCGCCGCGTCGTCGCATACACGCTCATCGCCATGTTCCTCGCGTTCCCGCACCTGCGCTGGGGCGGGAAGCCATGGATCCTGCTCGACCTGCCGCGGCGTGAGTTCACGTTCTTCGGCACCACGTTCCTCCCGACCGACACGCTCCTGCTCATGCTGCTCTTCGTGAGCGTCCTGATCGCGATCTTCATGCTGACGGCGCTCTTCGGTCGCGTGTGGTGCGGCTGGGCGTGTCCGCAGACGGTGTGGATGGAGTTCATCTTCCGTCCGCTCGAACGCGCGATCGAGGGCGGCTGGAACGCGTCGCGCACGCTCGACCGCGAGCGTCGCCATCTCGCGCCGCGACGGTTGCTGAAGTACGCCGTCTACGGTGCGATTGCCGTCGTCCTCGGCAACACGTTCCTCGCGTACTTCGTCGGGACCGACGCGCTGTGGACCTGGGTTACGCGGTCGCCGGTCGACCACCCGGTGCCGTTCCTCACGATGGCCGCGACGACGCTGCTCGTGTTCGCGGACTTCACCTGGTTCCGCGAACAGACGTGCACGATCGCGTGCCCGTACGGCCGCTGGCAGTCGGCGCTGCTCGATCGCCAGTCGATGATCGTCGCGTACGACGCCGGGCGTGGCGAGCCGCGCGGCAAGGGCGCCGGCGTGCGCGACGGGCTCGGCGACTGCATCGACTGTCGTGCGTGCGTGTTGACCTGCCCGACCGGCATCGACATCCGCGACGGGCTCCAGATGGAGTGCGTGCATTGCACGCAGTGCGCCGACGCCTGCGACGACATCATGCGCAAGGTCGGGAAGCCCGATGGCCTCATCCGCTATTCGTCGCAGGACGCGCTCGCCGGGAAGCCGCCGCGCCTCCTGCGCACGCGGACGGTGCTGTACCCGCTCGCGTTCACCGTCTTCTTCAGCGCGTTCCTGCTCGTGCTCGCGACGCGCTCGCCAACGGACGTCACGATGCTCGGCGCGATCGGTGCGCCGTTCACGCGTGAGGCGGACGGCGCGGTCGTGAACCAGGTGCGCATCAAGATCGCGAACCGCACGCGCACGGCGCGCGCGTACACGATCGCCTACCTTGACGAGCCCGGCGCGCGCGTGATCGCTCCCGAGAACCCGCTGCGCGTCGAGGCGGGCGGCACGGCCACGACCTCGGTGTTCGTGGTGCAGGAGGCGTCGCGCTTCACCGAGGGCGAGCGCCGGGTCTTGTTCCGCATCACCGACGGCGAAGGGTTCACGCGCCAGCTGCCGTGGCGGCTGCTCGGCCCGAGCGCTGCGGCACCGGGAGGGACGCCATGACGGGCCGTCGTCGATCCGCTGGCTGGCAGTGGCCGCTCCTCGTCAGCGCGGCGCTGCTGTTCACCGTCGGCGCCAACGCGGTGATGCTCGTCGCGGCGTCGAGCGACGCGAACGGCACCGTCGTCGAGCCCGACTACTATCGCAAGGCTGTGGACTGGGACCGCACGATGGCGTTGCGCGCCGCGAGTGCACGATTGGGGTGGCGCGCGACCGCGCGGTTCACGGTCGAGGCTGACGGGCACCGCCTCCGTGTCACCGCGACTGATTCCGCCGGCGCGCCGGTATCCGGCGCGCGGTTCGTCGCCGAGCTGATCCACAACCGCGACGCGGCCCGCCCGCTCCGCGCCGCACTGGAGGAACGCGAACCCGGTCGGTACGAGGCACCGGTCGCGCTCGCACACGCCGGCATGTGGGAGGTGCGTCTCGACGCGCGGCGTGGCCCCGAGCGCTTCACGAGTACGCAGCGAGCCGAGATCCCGTGATCGCGCTCGTCGCATCGGTGTTCGTCGCGTCGCTGCTCGGCAGCGTGCACTGCGTGGCGATGTGCGGCAGCTTCGCCTGTCTCGCCGCGACCGGTCGCAACGGTGCACGCCCTGCCGTGCGCGGCGCGGCGACGTATCACGTCGGCCGGTTGATCGCCTATGCATCGCTCGGCCTGCTCGCCGGCACGGCGGGCGCCGGGCTCGATCGCGTCGCCGTCGCGGGCGTCGCGCGGCCGGCGGCCGTCGTCGCCGGAGCGCTGCTGATCCTCTGGGGCGTCGCGTCACTGCTCGCGGCGCTCGGCGTGCGAGTGCCGCAGCTCGATGTCCCACCGAGGCTGGCCTCGCTCGTCGCACGCGGCGTCCGCGCCGCCGATCGCCAGTCGCCCGCACGTCGCGCGCTCCTGATCGGGCTGCTCACCGCCGCGCTGCCGTGCGGGTGGCTCTACGCGTTCGTCGCGACGTCGGCCGCGGCGGGCGGTGCCCTCGGCGGTGCAGCGGTGATGGTCGCCTTCTGGCTGGGCACCGTGCCCCTGCTCGCGATGGTCGGGCTCGGGGCGCAGCGATTGCTCGGTCCACTGCGCCGCCGGATGCCGGCCCTCACGGCCGGCGTGCTCATCGTGATCGGCGCACTCACGGCGGCAGGTCGGCTCGTGCCGCACGGCGCGCACGCGACGCACGACGCGCGGGTCGAGGCGCATGGCGGACACGATGCTGGTCGCTGAGGCGACGTGCGCGCACTGCGGCCTCGAGATGCCGCCGGGCGCCGAACTCGACAGCGACGACCCCGCCTATTGCTGCAGCGGTTGCGAGACCGCGGCCGCCGTCATCCGAGAGGCGGGCCTCGGCGCGTACTACGACCTGCCCGAGCGCGTCGGCGCGCGCGTGAAGAAGAGCGGGCGCACGTTCGACGAGTTCGATCACGAGGCGTTCCAGGCCGCGCACGTCACGCGCACGCGCGACGGACTCGCGCGCGTGTCGCTCTATCTGGAGGGCGTGCACTGTGCGTCATGCGTCTGGCTCGTGGAGCGCGTCCCGCTCGCGGTGCCGGGTGCGGTGGGCGCCGAGCTCGACGTGACGCGCGCCCTCGCGCACGTGACGTGGGATCCCGCGCGCACGACGCTCTCGTCGATCGCGCGCTTCCTCGACCGCATCGGCTATCGCCCGCACCCGTTCCGAGGTCGCCGCGCCGACGATGCGCGGCGCGCCGAGGAGCGCGCGATGCTGCTCCGCATCGGCGTCGCCGGCGCGATCGCCGGCAACGTCATGACGATCGCGCTCGCGCTCTACAGCGGGTTCCTGTCGGACATGGACGCCGGCTTCGTGCGCTACTTCCGGTGGCTGAGCTTGGCGCTCGTGACGCCGACGCTGTTGTGGCCCGGACGGGTCTTTTTCCGTAGCGCCTGGGCGGCGGCGCGCGCCCGCACGCTGCACATGGACGTACCGATCGCGATCGCGCTCGCCGCCGGCTACGTCCAAGGTGCAGTGAACACCTGGCGCGACGCCGGCCCGATCTACTTCGACGCCGTCGCGACGCTCGTCTTCCTGCTCCTCGTGGGCCGATACCTCCAACATCGCGCGCAACGTGCGGCCGCGGATTCCTCGGCGCTGCTGGGCGCGCTCACGCCGGCCACCGCGCGGATGGTCGTCGAGGGGCAAGACCTCGACGTGCGCGAGGTGCCTTGCGAAGCGGTGATGCCCGGCATGCTGGTCGAGGTGCGTGCGGGCGACACCGTGCCGGCGGACGGCGTCGTCACGGCGGGGACGTCGTCGCTCGACCTCGGCATGCTCACCGGGGAATCGCGTCCGTCATCGGTGGGTCCGGGCGACGCGGTGTTCGGCGGGACGGTCAATCTCTCGTCGACGCTGCGCGTGCAGGTGACGGAGGCCGGAGCCTCGAGCCGCCTTGGGCGGCTGCTCGGGCAGGTCGAGGAGGGGGCGCGCGAGCGGGCACCGGTCGTGCTCCTCGCCGATCGCATCTCCGGTTGGTTCATCGCCGCGACGCTCTCGCTCGCGGCGCTCACGCTCGCGCTCTGGTGGGGACGCGACCGCGCCGCCGCGCTCGACCATGCGATCGCGCTGCTCGTCGTCACGTGTCCCTGCGCCCTCGCGATGGCGACACCGCTCTCGATCAGCGTCGCGATCGGGCGCGCGGCGCGGCGCGGCATCCTGATCAAGGGCGACCATGCGTTGGAGGCCCTGACGACGCCGGGCACGCTCTTCGTGGACAAGACCGGCACGCTCACCGAGGGGCGGCTCGCGCTCGCGACGTGGGACGGCGACGACGACGCGCGCGATCTCCTGCTCGCGATCGAGCGGGGGTCGCGGCATCCCATCGCGGCGGCGCTCGCGTGCGCTTGGTCGGACGCCGACGCCGGGAGGACGCGCACCGTTCGCTGGCGGCGCGAGACGCTCGGCGGCGGCGTCGAAGGGGTCGTCGACGGCCGGCACGTCATCGTCGGGCGGCCGGCGTGGGTGACGGGCCAGCTCCGGGGTGGTGCGGCGTTCGCGTCGGCGTCCTGCGGGACCGATGACCGGACGATGGTGTTCGTCGCGGTCGACGGCGAAGTCGTCGGTCGCGCCTCGTTCGACGACCATCTGCGTCCCGAGGCCCGTCCGACCGTCGAGACGCTGCGGCGTCGCGGGTGGGACGTGCGCATCCTGAGCGGGGACACGCCGGCCGTCGTGGCGCGCGTCGCGCGAGAGCTCGGGCTCGAGGCTGACCGCAGCGAGGGCGGGGCCGCGCCTGAGCGGAAAAGCGACGTCGTGCGCGCCGCGACGCGCGAGCACGCCGCCAGCGGGCGGGGACGTCCCGTCGTCATGGTCGGTGACGGGGTCAACGACGCCGCGGCGATCTCGCTCGCGACCGTCGGCATCGCGGTACGCGGCGGCGCCGAGGCGTCGATGGCCGCCGCCGACGTCTACCTGGCGCGCGAGGGCATCGGGGCGCTCGGCGAGCTGCTCGATGGGGCGCGGCGCACGACGCGCATCATCCACCGCAACATGCTCTTCGCGCTCGGCTACAACGCGATCGGCGTGTCGCTCGCGATGCTGGGAGCGATCGACCCGCTGTTCGCCGCCGTCCTCATGCCGGCGAGCTCGCTCACGGTCGTCCTTGGCGCCTGGCAGGGCCGCACGTTCCCGCGGCGGCGCGCATGAGCGTGCTCTTCGTCCTGGTGCCGCTCGCGCTCGCGCTGGTGGTGGTCTTCATCGCCGCCTATGCGTGGTCGGTGCGGTCCGGCCAGTTCGACGACCTCACGACGCCGGCGATGCGGGCGCTGCATGATGCGCCGCGGGCACCGCGAGCGGCGCCCGCGCCGGACGTGCCGCCCGCAACGCGTTCAGGATCACCGCGACGTCGATCGCCTCCTGGATGAAGGCGCCGAGCGTCGGCGGGATGTAGCCGAGCGCCGCGACGACCATTGCCGCGCCGGAGAGCGCGAGCCCCGCGAGGATGCTCTGGCGCGCGACTTGGACCGCGCGCTGACCCGCCTCCACCGCGTCGGCGACGCGCGTCACGTCGTCGGCGAGGAGCACGACGTCGCTCGCCTCGGCCGAGATGCCGCCGCCGTGCGCGGCGAGCGCGACGCCCACGGTCGCGCTCGAGAGCGCCGGGGCGTCGTTCGTCCCGTCCCCGACCATCATGACGCGATGGCCTTCGCGCTCGAGCGCCTTCACCGCGTCGACCTTCCCTTCGGGCAGCAGGTCGCCCTTCGCCTCGTCGATGCCGAGCGCACGCGCGACGGGAGCGACGTTCGCGGCGTGGTCCCCCGAGAGGAGCACGATGCGTCGCAGGCCGAGCGCGTGCAGCCGCGCGAAGAACGGCTGGAGCCCCTCGCGCGGTCGGTCGGCAAAGTCGATCGCGCCGCGGCCGGGA
>CAYSAR010000045.1:11610-12532 GCA_964428985.1 uncultured Gemmatimonadaceae bacterium
ACGACGAACGCGCGAAGCCCTTCCCGCGCCGCGGCATCGTCGCCGAGCCGTGACGTGTGCGCGGGATGCAGCTCGGCGATCAGCGACGCCGACCCGACGGTGACGCGCACGCCTTCGACGAGCCCACTCACGCCGCGTCCGGCGAAGTCGCGGATCTCGCGCGCGCGCGGCACCTCGAGACCGCGCGCCATCGCCGCCGCGACGACCGAGCGGTCGATCAGGTGCCCCGAGCCGACCTCGACGGCGGCGGCGAGGCGCAGCAGCGTGGCCTCGTCGCCCGCGCTCGCGTGCACCGCCGCGACCTCGGGTCGCCCGATCGTCAGCGTCCCCGTCTTGTCGAAGACCGCGACGTCGACCTTCGCGAGCTGTTCGAGCGCGGTGCCATGGCGGATGATGACCTGGCGCCGCGCCGCCCGATTGATGCCGCCGATGATCGCGACCGGCGTCGCGAGCAGCAGGGGGCAGGGCGTCGCGACGACGAGCACGGCGAGCACACGGTCGGCATCGCCGGAGATTCCCCATGCGACAGCGCAGGCGGCGAGCGTGACCGGCGTGAACCACACCGCCCATCGATCGGCGAGACGCTGGATCGGCGCCTTCTCCGCCTGCGCCGTCCGGACCAGTTCGACGATGCGCGCATAGAGCGACTCGCTCGCCGGTTTCGTCACGGTGATGACGAGGGGTCCCTGGAGGTTGACGACGCCCGAGCGCACCTCGCTCCCCGCGATGACGCGCTCGGGCAGCGGCTCGCCCGTCACGCGGCTCGTGTCGAGCGAGCTCGACCCCTCGGCGACGGTGCCGTCCGCGGGGATCATCTCGCCCGGGCGCACGAGGATGCGGTCGCCGGCGGCGATGCGATCGGCGGCGACGTCCTCGATCGAGCCGCTCGCGAGACGGTGGGCGATTCGCGGCGCGGCGGCCT
>CAYSAR010000046.1:0-8422 GCA_964428985.1 uncultured Gemmatimonadaceae bacterium
CGACGTGCAGGTCGCGCGACGCTCGAAGCTCTCGCGCCCGTTCTTCCAGCGCGTCGCGCGACGCTCCGACCTGCTGTTGGCACCGTCCGAGTGGCTCGCCGGCGAGGTGCGCGCGCTCGACGTCGGCACGGCGGTCACGGTGATCCCGTCACCGGCGGAGACGACGCTCTTCCGGGGCGACCGCGCGGCGCGCGTGCCCGGCCGCCTGCTCTACGTCGGCCGGCTCGTCGAGGGCCGCGGGCTCGAGGACCTGCTCGAGGCGGTCGCGTGGACCGACGCGGCGGCGACGCTCGATGTCGTCGGCGATGGCGCCGACTTCCAGAAGCTGCGCGCGCGGGCGGTCTCCCACGGCCTCGATGCGCGCGTGCGCTGGCTCGGGCGCGTCCCACGCGCCGAGATGCCATCGATCTACGGACGCTCGCACCTTCTCATCGCCTGTGGCTCCGGTCCGGGCCAAGGAGCCGCCGCGATCGAGGCGCAGCTCTGTCGCACGCCGGTCATCGCGATCCGCGCCGGCGCGCTGCCCGAGATCGTGCATCCGGAGTGGGGCGGGACGCTCGTCCCGCGCGGTCGCCCGCGTGACCTCGCCGAGGCGATCCGCGCGATGCTCCGCCACGCGCCCGACGAGTCGCGCGGCGCCGCGGCCCGCGCCCGCATGCTCGATCGCTATGCGCCGAGCGCCGTCGCCGCGCAGCACCAAGCCCTCTACAGCCGGGTGCTGCGTGACATCGAGCGGCGCTGAGTTCGGGGGCGCGGGGCGGGTGGAGCGACCGAACGGGCGCCGGCGCGCGGTCGTCATCGGGGGGTGGGTCGCCGCGGCGATCGTCGTCGGCTTCACCGTCTGGATGTTGCGCGACAGTTGGCACGAGGCGCGCGCGGCGTTGCTCGGCGTGCGTCCGGCGTGGGGGCCGCTGCTCGCGTCCGGACTCGTCGTGCTGCTCGCCTACGCGATCCTCGTGTGGACCTGGCGCGAGTGCGTGCGCGATGCGGGCGATGGCATCGGCTATGGGAGTGCCGCGCGCATCTGGTTCGTCTCGAACCTCGCGCGCTACGTGCCGGGCGCGCTCTGGCAGATCGGCGCGCTCGCCCTGCTCGCGCGCCAGCATGGGGGCTCGGCGAGTGCCGCCGCGAGCTCGGCCGTCGTGCTCACGGTGATCAACACGCTCTGTGGCGCGGCCGTGCTGTTCGTGCTCGGGGCGGGGGAGGCGACCGGCGTCTCGGTGCCGTGGTTGGCGATCGCCGGCAGCGTGCTCGGGCTCGCCGCGCTCCGGTGGCTCGCGCCGCCGATCCTGCGTCGGCTCGCCGCGTGGAAGGCGCTCAGCGTCCCGGCCGTTGGACCGCGCATGCTCACGGCCTCGGTCGTCGGCTCGACGATGGCGTGGCTGCTCTATGGCGTCGGCTTCCACCTGCTCGTGCGCTCGACGTTCCCGGACGTGGAGCTGGGCGTCACGGCGGCGATCGCGATCTACACGACGTCCTACCTCGCCGGCTTCCTCGCCTTCGCACCGCCGGCCGGCATCGGCGTGAGCGAGGGCGCGATGATCTATCTCCTCTCGATGAACGGCATCGCCGACCCCGGCGTCGGCGCGGCGATCGCGGCGATCACGCGACTCTGGCGCAGCGTGCTCGAGGTCGCGCCCGGGCTCGTGCTACTGCTGGCTCAGCCGTCGCGCGGCAGCCGGATGCCGTAGCGGCCGATGAAGAGCGCGAGCTCCTCGGTGAGCGGCGATCCCGAGCGGCTGCGCGTGCGACCGGCGAGATCGAGCCAGAAGGCGCCGCTCCCGCGGAGCCGGGCGCGTTCGGGCTCGTTTAGGGGACGCTCGGCGAGCACGGTGTCGCCAGCGAGGATCCCCGTCGGCACCGGCGCGGCATCGCGCAGGCGATAGAGCCGGAAGCGGCCGGCGCGCGAGCTGTAGGTCGCGACGCCGTCGTGCCGCACCTCGACGCGCTCGTACGCCATGTAGCGGTCGAACTCCGCGAGCATCGTGTCGACGAGCGCCGCGCGCTGTGACGCATCGGGCACCCGCGGCCACTGCGGCGCCGCCTTCGTCACCTTCGCCGGCGTGCCCATCGCGAGCGAGCCGGCCGGGATCTCCCCGGCGACGAGCGAGTTCGCGCCGATCACCGAGCCATCCCCGATGCGGGCGCCCGGCATCACGAACACGCGCCAGGGCAGCCAGACGCTCTTCCCGATGTGGACCTCTTCGTACGTCGCCGGATAGCCGTCGAGCACATTGAGCCACGCGCCATGCGTGAAGATCAGGCAGTGCCCGCCGATCCCCGTGTCGTCGCCGATCGTGACCGGCTTCGTCGGGTTGATGTTCGTGTTCTGCAGGATGATCGTGCGGGCGCCGAGCGTGAAGCGCGACTCGGGCAGCGATGGGCCACCGACGAACACCTGTTCGCGGATGCGCGCGTCCTCGCCGACCTCGATGCGTTCGCAGCTGAGGTAGCTCATCGCGCCGACGCTCGCGTGTCGGCCGAAGGAGACATGGCGGCCCTGCACGACCGCGAGCAGCCCGATCTCCACATCGTCGGCGAGATCGACTTCCTCGGCGACGACCGCGCTGCCGAACGCGAACCGCACGCGCTGACCGATGCGGTACCCGAGGAACGTGCGATAGGCGAACCGTCGCAACGCGCTCGGCATCCATCCGAAGAGCAGGATATGGCCGACCGGCAGTCGCGAGCGGGGGATCATCGGGCGCAGGCTGGTCTCGGGTTCGGGTCGTCGAACGATGGACGCGCTATCGCTTGGGCCGCAACCCTCATGGTATATTCGCGACCATGGTCGATGTCGGCGCGCTCGATGCGCTTCCGCCGCTCGAGCGGCATGCCCTCGAGCACCTCGTCGACGCATCGGCGTTGTTGCGCGTGGGGGCCTCCGCGGCGGACGGTGGATCGGTCGTGCGGCTCCAGGTCGTCGCGTCGAGCGCGCCCGCGCTCGCGGCGCTCGCGTCCGATCCCACGGCCGCGTTCGAATCGGGCCCAGGCGTCGTGCGCGTCCCCGACGCGCTCCTCCGGCTCGTCGGCGACGTCCTCTCGCAGGCGAGTGACGCCACGGCTCCCCGAGATCGTCACGGCCGCCCGGTGAGTGAGGCGAACCCGCTCGTCGCGGCGGGCGTCGCGCGCGTCGCGGTCGTCTCGCGCCTGGCGCGCGCGCTCGTCGATGCGGTGCGCCGCGCGGCGGGTGCGGGCCTCGTGCTCTCGGTCGCTCCATGGCCGCATGGGAAGCGATGGGCTGCCGCGCTCACGCACGACCTCGACGTCGCGAGTCTCTGGCCGATGTTCACGACGCTGCGCGCGGCGGAACTCCTGCGGAAGGGCGACTTCCAGCGCATGTTCAGCACGCTCGGTGCCGCGCTGACGAGCGCGCTCGGCGACCCGGTGCGGCGGGGCGTCGAGGAGACGCTCACGCCTGAGCGGGCGCACGGCACATCGTCGACGTGGTTCATCATCTGCGCGACGCCGACGTTCGCGTCGATGCGCGCCGGCGATGCGACCTACGACCCGGGATCGCGGCGCGTGCGCGCGATCCTCCGCGAGCTGCGCGAGGCCGAGCATGAGGTCGGCCTGCATGGGAGCTTCGAGACGGCGCGCGATGGCACGCGGTTCAACGCGCAACGCGAGCGACTCGCCGATCTCGCCGGCGCCCCAGTCCGCGGCGTCCGCCAGCACTTCCTCAAGCGCGAGCCCGGCACGACCGAGCGGGCGATGTGCGACGCCGGATTCGCCTACGACTCCACCTGCGGCTTCGCCGATCGGAACGGCTTCCGCGCCGGTACGGCCGACGTCTTCCCGGTCTGGGACCGAGCGAGCCGCGCGTCACTCGCGCTCGACGAACTCCCCTTCTGCTGGATGGACCGTGCGCAGAGCAAGTACCAAGGCGTCGAGGATCCCGCACGCTGGATCGCCGACGCCCACGAGCTCGCGGCCGAGTGCGAGACGGTGCAGGGAGTATGGTGTGGGATCTGGCATCCGAACCTGACCGCGCCCTTGGGATTCCCGGGCGCGGCCGCCGCGTATGCATCGCTGGTCAGCCATCTCGTCGATCGCGGCGCGTGGACCGCGCGCGCCGGCGACATCGTGCGGTGGCGCGTCGGCCGGCGTTCGCTACGCCTCGTCGGATACGACGCGAGTGGCGCGCCGGCCGTCCGCGGCGATCTCGGCCGCCATGATGGCGCCTTCGAATCGTTCGTGATCGTCGACGGCGGTGGTCACGAACGCGCTCGGGTCTCCGCGCGATGAGCCGAGCGGATCGCCCCCTGCGCGTGCTCGCACTCGCCCACGCGTTCCCCCGCGATTCGCACGATCCCGTCGGCCTCTTCGTGCTCCAGCTTGCGAAGGCCCTTGAGCGCGAAGGCATCGAGACACATGTCGTCGCGCCGTCGGCTCCGGGGCTCGCATCGCGTGCGGTGATCGACGGCATCCCCGTGCGGCGATATCGCTATGCGCCGCGATCCCTCGAGACGCTCGCCTACACCGGCACGATGGGCGAGCAGGTGAAGGGTTCATGGGCGTCCCGTGTCGCGTTCACCGGCATGCTGGCGAGCGGGCTCCGCGCGGCGATGAGCGAGGCCCGCCGGATCGACGCCGACCTGATCCACGCGCACTGGTGGATCCCCGGCGGACTCGTCGGCGCCGCCGCGGGCCGGCTCGGCGGTGGACCGCTTGTCACGACCATGCATGGAAGCGACATCCGCCTGCTCGAAGGGGCGTTCGCCGCGCGACTCTTCCGCACGGTCGCACGCCGCTCGGCCGAGATGACCGCCGTCTCGTCCTGGCTGGCGGGACGGGCGCGTGACGTCTCCGGTCGCACGATCGAGGTCGCGCCGATGCCAGTGCGCGTCGAGGCGTTCCCGCCGGGACCGACCGCGCGCGAACCGCGCTTGCTCTTCGTCGGCAAGCTCACCGAACAGAAGGGACTGCGTTCCCTGCTGGACGCGCTCGCGCGCTGCACGTCGAAACCGACGCTCGAGGTCGTCGGCGCGGGAAGGGTGGATGACGAGCCATTGCGCGCACGAGCGGCGGAACTCGGCTTGGCCGATCGCATCACGTGGACGCCGATCCTTCCGCAGGCGGAGCTCGCGAGACGCTACCGCGAGGCGGCCGCGCTCGTCATCCCAGCGATCGACGAAGGGCTCGGCCTCACGGCCGTCGAAGGCGCGCTCTCCGAGACCCCGGTCATCGCGTTCGCCTCGGGCGGACTCGTCGATTGCGTGGTCGATGGCGAGACCGGGATCCTGGTGCCGCCGAAGGACGTACGGGCGCTGGCAGCCGCGATCGATGCGCTAGTAAATGATCCGGGTCGCGCGCGCGCCCTCGGCGCCGCTGGCCGCGCGATGGCCATCACGCGCTTCGGCGAGGAAGCCGTCGCCACCCGGTACGCCGCGATCTACCGGCGCGCGACGGCGCACGCGACGTAGACCGCTTTACCCGGTCACTGGCGCTGGGCATCTTACCCCGATGCCCACGACCGCCGTCGCCCCCCCTCCGCGCCATGCCGGCGCGTGGGCCAGCCTCGTCTACGCCGTCGCCACGATGACGCTCGCGTGGCCGGCACTCGCGGGACGATTCCTCGTCAACCCGGCGAGCGACCAGTACATCGGCGGCTTCCCGGTACGCGAGTTCGCCGCAGCGATGCTCAAGGCGACCGGCGAGTATCCGCTCTGGAACCCGTACCTGTTCGCCGGCATGCCGTTCGTCGCGTCGATGAACGGCGACATGTTCTACCCGACGGTGCTGCTTCGCGTGCTCTTGCCGATCGATGTCGGCATGACGTGGAGCTTCGTCACGCACCTCTTCCTCGCCGGGGTCATCACCTACCACTTCCTGCGCGCGATCGGCTTCTCGTTCGGCGGCGCGCTGGTCGGTGGCCTCGCGTACATGATGAGCGGACAGATCGCGTCGCTCGTCTCGGCGGGGCATGACGGCAAGCTCTTCATCGCCGCGCTCTTCCCGCTCATGATGCTGTGCCTCATCTGGGGCGTGCGCGACGGGAAGAAGTGGGCTTGGGGCGTGCTCGCGCTCGTGAGCGGCCTCGGTGTGCTCACGCCCCATCCGCAGCTCTATCAGTACATGCTGCTCGGGGCAGGGGCGTTCGGGCTCTTCCTCGCGTTCGACGCGCAGAACGGCCTCGATCGTCGCACGGCGATCACGCGTCTCGGCCTCGCACTCGCTGCCGTCCTGCTCGGATGGTTGATCGGCGCGGTGCAGTTCGCGCCAGTGCTCGAGTACATCGACTGGTCGCCGCGCGCCGAGGGAAAGAAGGGGTGGGAGCACGCCGTGAGCTTCTCGATGCCACCCGAGGAGCTCATCAACACGTACTTGCCGCAGTTCTCGGGGATCCTCGACAACTATTGGGGCCGGAACGTCATCCACTTCCACTCGGAGTACATCGGGGCGAGCGTGCTCGCGCTCGCGTTCGCCGGGTTCGGGTGGGGACGCCGCAAGGAGAACTGGTTCTGGCTCGGCGCGCTGCTCGTGACGCTCTTCTGGGCGCTCGGTGGATTCACGCCGTTCTATCGCCTCGTCTACGCGATCGTCCCGGGGACGAAGTTCTTCCGCGCGCCGAGTACGATCTTCTTCATCACCGTCTTCGCGACGTCAGTGTTCGCCGCCCGTGGCGCGGAGCGGTTGCTCGCGGGCGCGTTCACGAAGCGGTACCTGATCGGTTGGTTGGGGGGCGGCGCGCTCCTCACGCTGCTCGCCATGACCGGCGCGCTGCGCGAGATGTTCCTCGGCGTCGCGCATCCGGGGCTGCTCGATCGCTTCCATGATCCGGCGGTGCAGGGAGCGATTGCGACGGGTAGCCTACGATCGCTCCTGTTCCTCCTCGCCGCGCTGGGAATCGCCTGGGCGGTGCAGCAGAAGCGCCTCATGGCGGCTCCGGCATTGGCTGCGGTCGTGGCACTCATCGTGGTCGATCTCTGGACCGTCGAGCGCCAGTATTGGCGATTCTCGGCGCCGGCGAACGAGATCTACGCGTCGGATGCGATCATCGAGCACATCAAGGCGCAGCCGGAGCCGGGGCGCGCGTTCGCCACGCTCGTCAGAGAGGCGCCCGCTGGTCGCGATGCGTTCCTCGGTGGCGACGCCTACATGATTCATCGGATCAGGCTCGTCACGGGATACCACGGCAATCAGATCGGCCGCTACGATGAGCTGATCGGCGGCAACCGTCTGGACAACCTCGGCAACCCCGTCTTCTGGCAACTCGCGAACATCCACTGGTTCATCTACAACGATTCGCAGCCGTTGTCGCCGAACATGACGCGAGTGATGGGCCCGGTGACGAACGCCGCCGGCACGCCGACTTGGCTTTTCAAGGTGAACGCCGAGAACCCGGCTGCCTGGCTCGTGCCCGCGAAGATGGTCCAGCCCGACGAAGTGACACTCTCGGCGCTCCAGGATCCGCGCTACCCCGTGCGCGGCATCGTGCTCTTCCCGCCGGAAGCAGGAGTGCAGGGGCAGGAGCTGGCGGCCGTGCCGCCGCCGATCGAGATCAAGACGCGCACGCCCGTGTACGAACCGGGGCACATCAAGGTCGAGCTCGAGGCGCCCGCGCCGGAGGGCGCGACGCTCGTCGACTCGGAGAACTACTATCCCGGCTGGCGCGTGACGATCGATGGCAACGACGGAGCGGTGCACCGCGCGAACTACTCGCTGATGGGCGTCCCGCTGCCCGCGGGCGCAAGGAGCGTCGAACTGACATTCGATAGCCCGCGGTTCCACACCGGCAAGTGGATCACCGTGGCCGCGACGCTGCTCGCGCTCGCCTGGGCCGCCGGTGGCGCCTTCCTCGGTCGTCGTGCGGATGGCTGAGTACGCGCTCACGATCACGCCGACGTACAACGAGCGGCAGAACGTCCCGACGCTGATCGAGCGCACGCTCGCCCAGGACCCGCGGATCGAGATGTTGTTCGTCGACGACAACTCGCCCGACGGCACCGGCGACCTGGTCGAGCAAATCGCGGCACGGGAGCCACGGGTGCACCTGCTTCGCCGGCCCGGGAAGATGGGGCTCGGCACGGCCTACCGGGACGGATTCCGCTGGGCGCTCGACCGCGGCTATGAGCTCGTGTTCGAGATGGACGCCGACTTCAGCCACGATCCGAGCCACCTCCCGGAGTTCCTCAAGGCAGCCGAGCACGCGGACTTCGTCCTCGGGTCGCGCTACCTGAACGGCAAGGTGACGGTCGTGAACTGGCCGATGGGTCGGCTCATGCTGAGCTACCTGGCGAACATCTATGCCCGGGTCGTGACCGGCATGCGCCTCTGGGACGCGACCGGCGGCTTCAAGTGCTTCCACCGGCGCGTCCTGGCGGCGATCGACCTCTCCGACGTCCGCTCGAACGGTTATGCGTTCCAGATCGAGATGTCATTCCGTGCGATGCGGAAGGGCTTCAAGCCGGTCGAAATC
>CAYSAR010000046.1:8432-12404 GCA_964428985.1 uncultured Gemmatimonadaceae bacterium
GCACGGAAGGGGAGAGCAAGATGAGCGGCCACATCGTGTGGGAAGCGATCTTCATGTGCTGGCGGCTACGCTGGTGGGCTCTCACCGGGCGGGTCTGACCTGTGGCAGAGCACTTCTGGAAGATGTCGGGGTCGGGGAACGACTTCGTCTTCATCGACGCCCGTCGCGATCCAAAGCGCGCGCATCGCTGGTCTGCGGCAGCGTTCGTCCGGGCCGTGTGCGCACCGCACACCGGCATCGGTGCGGACGGAGTCGCGATCCTGCAAGAGTCTGAGGCAACTGACTTTAGACTCCGTTACCTCAACCGTGACGGCAGCCTTGGCGAGCTCTGTGGGAACGCCTCGCTCTGCGCGACACGCCTCGCCGTCGAGCTAGGGGCGTCGGTCCCAAGCGGCATGGCATTCGAGACCGACGCGGGCGTCGTCCGGGCTCGGATCCGCGATGGACAGCCGGAGATCGACCTCCAGCCGCCGACCGGCCTCACGGCTGACGTGGGAATCTCTCGGCGACCTGACGAGCGGCGTTTGGGGTTCGTCGATAGCGGCGTCCCGCACCTCGTCGTGCGTACCGACGACCTCGGGGCGGTGCAGCTCCCGGCGCGCGGGCCGGAGCTACGGTACCACGAGAGCCTCGCGGCCGGTGCGAACGTCAACTGGGTCGCGCGTGATGCCGACGGCGCCTGGGCGATGCGGACCTATGAACGAGGCGTCGAGGCGGAGACGCTGGCCTGCGGGACTGGGGCGGTCGCGTGCGCGCTATTGCTGAGGACGTGGGGCGAGGCCGAGCCTCACGGGACCGAGCTCCGGACGCGATCCGGCAGACTCTTGGGGGTGCGGTTCAGCGAGCGCGAGGGCCGGCTCGTCCCGTCGTTGAGGGGAGAGGGACGAATCGTGTTCGAGGGGTCGGTCCGGGAGCTGTAGTGGATAAGTTCTAGCTTTTCCCCAGTCACACTTTACATAATACATATTATACGCACTCGCGCCGATTAGCGCCAAGTTGGCTTGACTGAAGCCAGCAACTGGACACTTGGACGCCCCTTCACCGGCAGCAAAAATGGGCCAGCGCATCGCTCGCTGACCCACTCGCTTAAGACGTAACCTGAGGCGACTACGCCTTACCCACTGTCTCGCCAAGCCTTACGCGAGCTTCGCCAGCGTACTCCGAATCCTCGCGTCCAGCGATCGACTCATAAATCGAGCGCGCGGCGGCCACGTCGCCCGTCGCGACAAGGTTTCGAGCCTCGGCCATCCGATATCGGTCTCGGTCGACGTCGAACTGCGCCTCGCCCGATGCGCGGCGGAACGCCGTGACCGCCTCCGCGAGCTGGCCCGCGCCCTCGTGGCCCGCGCCGATCAGCCCGCTGATGCCCGCCTTGAGCGGCCGCGCAGCCTCCCGATGGGCCCGCTCGAGATGGCCAAGCCCCTCCTCGAACTTCCCCTGCTCGAACAGCACCTGGGCCAGTAACATCGCCGACTGGGTGCCCGCCGTCGTCCCCGCGTAGCGTGTTGCGACGCGCTCGAGCTCCGGCTGGGCCAATGCCACGTTCCCGGCCACGAAGGCCTGCTCGGCCGTCGCGTAGGCGTCGGCGGCGCGCGTCTCCTTGATCTCGCCGGAGCGGTACCACATCCAGCCGCCGAAGGCGCCGACGACGATGACCGCCGCCCCGATCAGGATCGGCTTCTTGTAGAGCTCGAAGGTCTCGGCGAGCGATTCGGGTTCGATCTCAGTGATTGGGGGCCGGGCGGCCGCGCCGGTCTTGGTCATCGGGTCTGCGTTGCTGGTGGTGGCGTGAGATGCTGCTGGAAGGAATGCCCCCGGGCGGACTCGAACCGCCGACCTGCGGTTTAGGAAACCGTCGCTCTATCCACCTGAGCTACGGGGGCATCCGCACAAGATAATAACGCGAACGGTCTTAGGGCGTCGCACGTATACCGTCATCCCCATCCGACCGGGTGGGCTCCATGCCTATCAGACCATTCGTTCGACTTACAGGATGCCCCTGCGACACACGGCTTCTTCGCGCCCCCACGCGGGCACTCGCGTCTCGGATACCGCATCGAATCCGGGACTCCGTCGCGCCCGCGCGGCACTCGCGATCACGCTTGCGGTCCTCGGCGCCGCCGCCTGCGGTAAGGACGGCCAAGCGGCCAACACCAATGGTGGCGGCCCAGGTGGCGGGGGCCCCGGTCGTCCAGGTGCCGGACCCGGCGCCGGCGGTCCCACGCCGGTAGAGATCTCGACGGTCGAACGCACGTCCCTCGCCCGGACGAGCGTCGTCACCGGCCAGCTCGCCGCCGTGCATGCCATCGGCGTGAACTCGCAGGTCGCGGGGGCGCTCCTCGCCGTGCATGTGGAGGAAGGTTCCCGCGTATCGCGCGGCGAGTTGCTCGCCGAGATCGACCCGCGCGAACTGACGGCACAGGTGCGTGCCGCCGAGGCGCAGCTAGCCCTCGCGCGCAGCACGGCGGAGCGGTCCTCGAAGTTGTTCGAGGCGAAGGTCATCACGCATGCCGAATACGAGCGGGATCAGGCCGCGTTGGCGGCGGCGGAGGCCTCGCTCGCGCAGCTGCGCACGCGCCATGAGTTCACGCGCGTCACGTCGCCGATCGCCGGCGTCGTGACGCAGCGCTTCGTCCGCGACGGCGACATCGTCGGGGCGCAGTCGCCGCTCTTCACGGTCGCCGATGTCTCGACGCTCGTGACGCTGCTGCCGGTCTCCGAGCTCGAAGTGCCGTCGCTGCGCACGGGCGCCTCCGTACCGGTCTCGATCGACGCGCTGGGCACCGTCGTCACCGGGCGGATCCGCCGGATCTTCCCCGCGGCCGACAGTGCAAGCCGCCTCGTGCCCGTCGAGGTCGCGATCCCCGGCAACGCGGTGCCGGGGCTCAGGCCCGGCTACACCGTGCGCGCGACGCTGCGCCTCGACGAGCGCGAAGGCGTGCTCGTCGTCCCGACGCGCGCCGTCGTCGGCGCCTCGGGCGCGATGAGCGTCTATGTGATTCGCGACGGACGCGCCGAGCGCCGCCCGGTGCGCGTCGGCCCGGACCTCGATGGTCGCAGCGAGGTCATCGAAGGCCTCGCGTTCGGTGACACCGTGATCGTGAGCGGCAACGCGCTGCTGCGCGACGGGGCGCAGGTGCGGATCGTCGAACCCCTCGGTCCGGAGGCGCCAAGCAAGGCACAGCCGGTACCGACGCAGGACAACCCCGGGAGCCGTCCATGAGCAAGGAGAGGCGCGGGATCGCGAGCTGGGCCATCATGCGGCCGGTGGGCACCGTCATGCTCACGAGCACGCTCTTGGTCCTCGGCATCGTGTACGTCGGTCGGCTACCGGTCGACCTGCTGCCCCGCATCGTCTATCCGCAGGTGCGCGTCAACGTCAGCAACCCCGGCGTCGAGCCGGTCGTGCTCGAGGAGACGGTCGCGAAGCCGCTCGAGTCGGCCCTCGCGACGGTCGAGAACCTCGAGCGGATCCAGACGAACATCAATGAAGGGAGCGTGAACGTCACGCTCGACTTCTCGTACGGCACCAACATCGACTTCGCGCTCCAGGACGCGGCGACGAACGTGGAGCGCGTGCGGTCGCGGTTGCCCGAGGAAGCCGACGCGCCCCGCGTCTCGAAGTCCGACCCCTCGCAGATGCAGATCTACCAGGTCGCGTTCTCGTCCGCGACGCGCGATCTCGTGTCGCTGCGGCAGTGGATCGACCAGCGCCTGCGTCCGCAGTTGCTCTCGGTGGAAGGCGTCGCGGCGGTCGATCTCTCCGGCGGTCTCGTGCGCGAGATCCAGGTTGAGCTCGATCCCGAGCGCCTGCGCGGCTTCGGCATCACCGTGCAGGACGTGCTGACGTCGCTCGGGAGCGAGAACCAGAACCTCGCCGGTGGGCGCGTGATCGCGCCCGACCGCGAGCTCGTGAGCCGCACGACCGGGAAGTTCACGCGCCTCGAGGACATCCGTGGCGTCCTGCTCACG